>JAIOPA010000130.1 GCA_021414165.1 Candidatus Eiseniibacteriota bacterium | reverse complement strand
ACGACATTGAAGTCCGTGAAGCCCGGGATCGAGTACGCCCACGCCGTCTGGTGGCACTCGACGCCAAGCGGCACGTGACGCTCGGCGGCCGCAGCCGCGATGGCCGCCTGCGTGTCGTCACGGATCACGCAGGTGAACATCTGCTGGCCGATAGCCGCGAAGTCCTCGTCGATCCGGCCGTCACCGTCGTTGTCACGGCCGTCGAGGAAGTCCTCGTCGTACATCGCATCGCCCGTGAGCGGATCGTTGTCGGTGTCGTCATTGATGAAGCGCACGCCGTTCACGATACCGTCGTAACCGCGGTACATGCGGTCCTCGGGGTCGAGCGTGGCCGGACGCCACTCCGTCGTAGAGCTGACACGCCGGACAGCGTTCGGATCGGTGGCGAAGGGGTTCACCGCACCCATCGCGATCGCTGCGAGATTGAGGTACTCGATCGCGGACGTACCCGGCCACTGCCCCGATGGGTCGCTCGAGATGTTCGTGAACGGGTTGCCCACGAGGCCATTGTTCGTGACCTTCATGACGAAGTTGCCGACGTTCAGCACAGAGCCCTGACCGAAGATGTCGGGGATCGCCATCGGCTTCGCACCGCGCCGCGCCGCTGACTTGTTGGCTTCGATACGCGCCAGCACCTCTTGCTCATAGGCCTTGAGCTCATGGTACTCAGGGTCTCCAGGCTGAAGCCTGGCCCATGCCGGCGCGGCGGCTACACTCGTGAGGATCGCCACAAGCAAACCTGCGGCCCATACTCTCGTGACTGCATTCATGCTCTGACGCTCCTTCATAGCCCCGGTGCGGTCCATCAGAGGTCACGCTGAGACCCATACGCACGTTGCGGCCTTCTTCGAAGACGCGCGGATCGTGCGTGGGCACCCAGTCCAGGATGTTGTCACCGTTGATGTCCTGCAGGTACGCACCACCGGTGCGGCCCGTCTCGGTGAAGTAGATGGTGTAGTCGTCGCCGGCCGTGTTGATGAACGGGCTACGGCGCGCCGGCCGCAGGTTCTGGATGTTCGTGGCGTCCAGCACGTTGCGCGCATCGACGAACAGCGTCACGTTCTGGCCCCAGATCTTATAGAACTTGTCGCCATCGAGCGTGAGCCGCGACTGCGAGGGCAGGCGACGCGAGTTCGTGAGCGCCGGGTCCGGACGGCGGTCGTTACGGAACGCCGGCGTGAACGGGAAACCCGAACCGTAGGTCCAGAGCATGCGCAGACCCCACTTGCCGGGATCACGGATCGTGCTGGCGATACTGACCGTGTGTCGCTGGTCCCAGTCAAGCGCCTGCTCGCTGATCGGCAGGTACAGGCGGCCGCCGTTGAAGAACTGCAGCGCCGTGTTCGGGTCCGAGGCGACACCCGTCGCGATCGAGTACGTGTAGTTCACGTCGGCCGAGAACTTGTGGCTGAAGCTCTTGACGAGGCTGGCCTCGAAGCCACGCGCCGAGGCGTAGTCACCGTTGAAGAACACGTTGACCAGATTGCCGTTCTCGTCACGCTCCTGCCGCACCGTGATGAGGCCGTAGATGTCCTTGAAGAACACCGAGAACTGGCCCGAGATGTCCTTCGTGAACAAGTGCTGCACACCGGCCTGGTAGGCGATGTTGGTCTCGGGCTCGAGATCAGGGTTGCCCTTCACACCGACCGACGAGCTGATGCCGCGGTTCTCGAAGATGAACGAGCGCGCCGGCGTCTGGTACGTCCAGCCGTAGTGGAAGCTGAGCACGTCGCGATCCGAGACCGGGTACGCGATGCCGAGACGCGGGCTGAACTGCTGCTTGTAGCGCTTGCCGCTCTTGAGGTCGGCATCGGCGATCTGCGAGCCCGGCGAGAACACGTCGAAGCGGAGCCCGGCGTTGAGCACGAGACCCTCGAACTCCCAACGGTCCTGGATGTAGGCCGCGCCCTCGGGATTGAAGTTCACGTAGTCCGAGCGCGTGCCGCCCGGCAGACCGTTGCTCTCGGCGTTCGGGAACGCCAGCGACAGGTTCTGCACGCGGTTGTACTTGGCCTCGATACCCGTCTTCCACGTGTGCTGCTTCCAGCGGCGCGTGGAGTAGTCGGTCTTCATGGTGTACACGCGGGTCTGGCGGCGCAGGTAGTTCGGGATGTCACCGTGCGTGGCGAAGAACGGGTTGTTCTCCGTGCCGAAGCCGATGTTGCCGTTCCAGTAGAACGGGCTCTGGATCTCGTACTCCCACGGCTCCTTGCCACCCACCGTGTTCTTGGTGTCGAAGTTGAGCGACGCCATACGCGTGGTCCACACGCTCTTGTCCGACAGCTGGTTCGTCCACACCGCCGTGAACTGCTGGAAGCGGTCGTCGAGCGTCGGGACATGATCCGCCATGTTGACGGCCTGGAACGTGGAGTCCGTGGCGACCTGCGACCAGGTGCCGTAGCGCGGGTTCAGCTTGAACGTGCCGTCGGCGTTCTTCGTGGTGTCGTAGGTCACCGACACGAAGCCCTTGCGCGACCACTCGTGGTCGTACGGCGTGGAGATGGTGCGGTTGTTGATCGTCTCGAACGTCACCTTGTTCCGCGGGTTCATGCGGTAGGCAAGCTTGAAGTTCGTGTTGATCTGGTTGCTCTGGCGGTTGCCGAGCTGGATGAAGTCGAGCAGCGTGCGCGTGGGGCGCGTCTTGCCGGACTTGAGGTACGTGTCGCTGAACGAGCCTTCGTAGGTCGCGAAGTAGGTCAGGTTCTTGACCGGGGTCGGGCCGCCGAAGCCGAACGTGAAACGATCGTAGTTGTTGAACGTCTTGGTGGGATCGCCGTAGCGGTCCGTATCCCAACGCACCTCGCCCGACAGACGATCGGTGCCTTCCTTGGTCGACACGCTCACGACGCCCGACAGCGCGTTGCCGTACTCGGCATCGAAGCCGCCCGAGAGCACGTCCGTGCCGGCGACCGCGAGGTTCGCGATGTTGGCCTGACCGCCGAACGCCGGGTCCGTGGCCTCGACGCCGTCGAACTGGAACTTCACCTCGCCGCCACGGCCGCCGCGGAAGTGCAGCTCACCGCCCTGCGCCACGATGCCGGCCTTGGTCGCGATGGCCTGCGACAGGTTGTCGACCGGGATCTCCTTGAGCTTCTCGGCGGAGATGGACTGCTTGGTGGTCGACGACTTGGTGTCGATACGCTTCTCGGCGCGGACCTCGATCGTCTCGACTTCCTTGACGACCTTGGTCTGGCCCACCGTGAAGTTCACGATCGCGGTCTGACCGGCATTGACCTGCACCGTCTGGATGACGGGGTCATAACCGATCGCCTGCAGCTTCACCTGGTACGTGCCCACCGGGACACCGGCGATCACGAAGGCGCCCGTCTCGTCGGTCATGGTGCCCTGCTTGGTGCCGAGCACGACGACGTTGGCGAACGAGACCGGACTGCCCTTCTCGGTGGCCTTACCCGAGATACGGCCGCTCGCGGCGGCAGGTGCGGCAGGCGATGCCGGGCGGGTCTGTGCAGACACGCTCATGGCGACACCGAGCAGCGCGATGCCGATGAGCATGACCGACAGAAGTCGTCTGGCGGAAGTGAACATGGGTGGGAGCCCTCCCGAATGAAGCACGGATCGGAATAACGGATTCATGGCAAGACGCATACGGGTCCGGATGATTCGCGAGAAAGTGCCAATGTTCGCCGTTGCTGTCAACGCGTTTCCCCCGACCAACTCGTTCGAGTGTCGTGACTTCCCGCTGGCCCAGGGGCCCGTGGAGGTGTGACGAAGGGAGATCGGAGCAGACGAGGCGACGGTTGCTCGACGAAGCAGGCTCGAAGTACGCACACGCAGATGCGTGGAGACATCACCCGGGGCTGGTCGGCCTCTGGGTGGAATACGCCCGTGCGGGGAATATCGGCGAAGGACCTGAGAAGGTCAAGCCACAAAAGGACGAGCGCGGCATGGCTCCCCCGCCGCCCGTCAACGCACGGACCCCGGAGCCTGTCGGCGCCGGGGTCCGTGCGAGTCGAGCAAAAGCAGGTTCTAGAAGGACCAGTGCAGCTGCATCGCCAGGTTCTGGCGGCTCTGGTGCTCGTCGTTCGGGTCCTCGAAGTCCTGGTTCCTGAACTCCACCCGGTACCCCGACTCGAACGACCAGCGCGTGCCCGTGGGCTGGTAGCCCAGACCCAGCGTGAACGCGTTGGCCGTGTACTCGTTGCCCGTGAGGTAGTCGTCCTCGTCCACGTTCCGGAACTGGTAGCCGAGGCGCGCCGCGAGGCCTTTGCCGAGCGGACGCTCGAGACCCGCACGCACGTCCCACGCGATGCGGCGCGGGCCGACGCCGGAGGTCGAGGCCTCACGGGCGTCACGCGCCCAGTGGTACTCGACGCCGACCATGTTGCGGCCGATCGGGTAGCTGGCGCCACCACCGAAGCCGAACGCCCAGCGGCGCGACACCACGTGCCCGATGCTGTCCGGCAGCGCGAGCGAGTCGGCACCATCGCGATTGAACGCGGTGTTGATGAAGCGGTTGAGCGAGGTGGCGTCGTTCGCGTTGGGCGGATCGATCGTGATCTTGTGCGCCGCCGTGACGACCGAACCGCTCAGCACGGCCTTGCCCGGCATCCAGCGGAAGCGGGCCTGCATGTCGCTGGCCTTCTCCTCGCGGGTGAGCAGGTTGCCGCGGCCCGTGAGCGCGATGCCGCCGACGCCGGCCGAGGTCGTGAAGCGGTAGTCCTGCTCGGAGTCCGACAGACGGCCCGTGCCGGTGACGCCGTACTCGAAGCCCTTACCGAAGTGGCCCACGAGCGACGCCTGACCGATCCAGTACGGACGATCCTCGGTCACCTCGGACGTCGAACGCGCCAACTCGTTCGTGCCCTTGATACGGTTCTGCTCGTGCTCGATGCCGAGCGCGAGCGACGTGGTCTTGCCCATGGAGTAGGCCGTCGAGAACCCGTAGGCCGACGAGTTCGAACGCGTGTCGGTCGGCGTGAACTCGCTGGGCGGGTCGAGCTGCGTGCCCCCCAAGCCGATCCAGTCGCCGGCCGCATTGCGGATGATCGAGCGGTACTGCTCCTCGACGTGTTCGTTGCGGAACCGCAGGTTCGCGGCCCACGCGACGTGCTTGTCGAAGAAGCGCGGCAGCTTGCCGCCCAACACCGCCATGAACTCGGGGTGCAGCAGACCCTGACGGCGCTCGATGTCGTTGGAGTACGGCTGGTCCCAACGCAGGCCACTCAGGTCGCCGACGACACCGAACACACTGCCCGTCTCGCGATTGCGATAGACCGCCTCGCTGTTGAGCACGGTGCTGCGAGCGGCCAGGTTCTGGCGCTCCAGACCGAGCGGCAACACGCGGGCCGACGACAGCGAGTGCGTACCGGGGCGCACGTCGAGCGACGACGTGCTGTCGTCGGACGCCAGGCCCACGGGGATGCCGCCGAAGTCCCAGAGGTTGGTCTGGTTATCGCGATCGGGGATGACCAGCGAAAGCCCACCCATGCCGAGGAGGCGCGGGCTGCGAGCCACCTGGCCGGTGGACAGGTCGAGCGCGCGCAGCGCCGGATCGTAGTACTGCGCCGACGCCGTGCCAGCGGCGATCACCGCGGCAAGCAAAGACAGGGACAACGCGCGCGGCAGAACCCAGCGCGTGGGGCTCATCCACTGCTCCTTTCCAACGCTCTCGGAAGATCTGGGAAGCCGTGCGCAATAGGGTACGCCGGTCCCCGCCCGAAGGAGCGAAGACACGCACGGTCAATGAAGTGCCGGCGGATACTAGGAACGCCCCGATGGGGTGTCAACGCCCGATTCGCCCACGAGCGGCCGGCCGGGCCCCGGGCCGAGGGCCCGAACCCGCGCCGGCCCGCGCCCCCGGCAGTCGCGAGGCCCCTGCCGCGGCAGCCCGCGCGGGTCGAGCCTCCCTCCCGCTGGCGAACCACGCGGGACCGCGTGAGACGTGCGGGTCACCGGCGAGCGCGTAACGCCACGGCCGCTCGGCGGCCTGCGAGATGCCCACCCGGGGGCCACGCACCACGCGCCCCGGCAAGCGCGCGGCCACGCGTGGCGCGATCCAGAGCGCGCCGCGCGTGAGGTCGGCACCGTCGTGCGTGCGCGTGAGCCCCAGGGCCTGCGCCAGTGCGCCGGGGCCGCGCAGCCAACGGCGAGCGTCGCTCGTGGCACGGCGCGCGGCGAACGTGGCGTGCCCGGCGAGCGGCACCAGCGCGCGCACCAGCACGGCGCTCGCCTGCCCTTCGCGCGCGCACACCACGTTGAAGCAGTGGTGCATGCCGTAGGTGAAGTACACATACGCGTGCCCGGGCGGGCCGAACATGACGGCGTTGCGCGGCGTGCGGCCGCGGTAC
>JAIOPA010000129.1 GCA_021414165.1 Candidatus Eiseniibacteriota bacterium | reverse complement strand
AAGCTCGCCGCCAACGACGAGGTCCGCGCCGCCTACCTGGGCGGCTAGCGCGTCCATCGCAACCGCGAGTGGCCAGTTCACTCGCCCCGGGGCGATTCGGCGGTTGACTGGGGGGCGTCCCTGCTCTTCACCCGAGGCGCGACCCGGAGTACGATAGGGTCAGACCCAGCTCCCGGGAGGATGGCATGATGGTGTTCTCGATCCTGACCTCGCGCGAGGCCGATGGCCGCTGGATCGCCGAGGTCCCAGAACTGCCCGGCGTGCTTGCCTACGAGGAGACGCAGGATCTCGCAGTGGCGAAAGCCAAGGCCCTCGCATTGCGAGTGGTCGCGGATCGCATCGAGCATGGTGAGATGCCCGATGGATTCTCCGGACTCCACTTCGCCGCGGCCTGATGGCGTGGGGGAGTGCCCCCGCAAGACGAGTACTACAAGCCCTGATCCGGATCGGCTGGAGCGTCGCCCGCGTGCGTGGGTCTCATCGCGTGCTCAAACGTGAGGGCTGGCCGCCGTTCGTGTTCGCATTCCACGAGTCCGAGTCCATAGGCCCGGTCATGCTCGCCAGGATCTCCAAGCACACGGGGCTCCGGCCAGAGGACCTCTGACCTACTCGTATCGCGCCCCGCGTCGCCCTCTGCTAGCCTCGTGCGCATGCCCCTTTCCTCGCTCCGCACGCTCCCATCGGTCGAGAAGCTGCTCGGTCACGACGCGCTTGTCACGGCGGCGCGTGAGCTGCCGCGCGGCATGGTCGTGGCCGCGGTGCGCGACACGTTGGCCGAGGCGCGCGAGGCCCTCAAGCGCTCGAGCGGCGGCATCGCGCCCGATTCCGATGCGCTCGCACATGCCGCCGCCACGCGCGCGCGGCTCGCCACGCAGCCGCTGCTCCGCCGCGTCTTGAATGCCACCGGCATCGTGCTGCACACGAACCTCGGCCGTGCGCCGCTCGCGGACTCCGCGCGCCGCGCGGTGGCCGATGTGGCCGCGGGCTACAGCTCGTTGGAGTACGACCTGTCGAGCGGCAAGCGCGGTGACCGCGGCCTCGGCATCGAGCGCTGGCTCACGCGACTCACCGGCGCCGAGGCGGCATTCGCGGTGAACAACGGCGCGGGCGCGATCCTGCTGGCGCTGGCCGGGCTCACGGCGGGCATGAAGGTGATCGTCTCGCGCGGCGAGCTGGTCGAGATCGGTGGCTCGTTCCGCGTGCCCGAGATCATGGAGATGTCGGGCGCCACGCTCGTCGAGGTGGGGGCCACGAACCGTACGCATCTGAAGGACTACGAGAAGGCGCTCGAGCGCCATGGCCGCGAGATCGGCGCGATCCTGCGCGTGCATCGCAGCAACTTCCGCATGCAGGGCTTCGTGAAGCAGCCCGAGTTGGCCGACCTGGCCAAGCTCGCCAAGAAGAAGCGCATCCCGCTCATCGAGGACCTGGGCAGCGGCGCGCTCACCGATCTCGGTGCGCTGGGCCTGGAGCGCGAACCCACGGTGGGCGACAGCCTCAAGGCCGGCGCCAGCGTGGTCACGTGCTCGGGCGACAAGCTGCTCGGCGGCTCGCAGGCCGGCCTCGTGCTGGGCTCGCGCGCGTTGATCGCGCGAATCCGCAAGCATCCGCTCGCCCGCGCGCTCCGCACCGACAAGCTGGCGTTGGCCGCGCTCGAATCCACGCTCGCGCTGCACGCCGATCCCGAGCGCGCGCGGAATGAGTTGCCCGTGCTCGCCATGCTCGGCGCGAGCGAGGCCGAGCTGGCCGAGCGCGCCGAGCGTCTGGCGTTCGAGTTGAGCGCGCGGGTGAAGGGCCTCGAGTGCACGGTCGTGCGCGGCGAGGGCGAGGTGGGCGGCGGGTCGTTGCCACTGCAGAAGCTTCCCGGACCCGTCGTTGCGGTGACACACGTGAGCCGCAGTGCCAGCGAGCTTGAAGCACTCGCGCGCACCGCGCAGCCTCCGGTGATCGGCATCGTGCGCGCGAACCGCTTCCGGTTGGACCCGCGCACGCTGAGCGAGTCCGAGATCGCCATGGCGGCGACCGCGCTGGCGGGGGTGTGGCGGGTCGGCTGACCTGGGCGCCTCAGGGCACCCGAACCCATGAATCGCCCCGGGGTGAGTGAACTGGCCACCTGCGTTCGGGCAACCCCGTCTCGTGGGCCCGCCAAGAGGCGGTTGACAGGCCCGGCCACTCCCGTGTAGGCGCTTGTCAGTACGTCACTTCCGGGCCTTGGGGCGGCAGGTAATTCCGTTGACCCGGAGGCGCTGGTCCCTTAGTCTGGGCCCTCGCTCGAACCGCTCAGACGCCAACACCCGTGTGGCCGCCACACGCAGGGATCTCCCCGGTCCCGGCGCGTCGCACGAGGCAGCCGTCTGCACGCAGGGCGAGCTTTCACGAGACAGCGCTCACGCAGCCAGGACAGACACCCGAGGTCTCGCCTCGGACACCGACAGCGCGGGTTGACTCCCCGCGACCGGTGCTCGGGAGTGGTCCAGCCGTGGACGGACCGACTGCGCGCAGGCGCCCCCTGCCGGAGTCTCGCGTATCCGTCGCCCACGGCTGTGCCGCCGCCCGCGCACCCGTGGAGTGCATGGATGTTCCTCTACAAGCTCGAGATCCAGGGCTTCAAGTCGTTCTGTGACCGTACCGATCTGCACTTCGGCGACGGCATCACGGGCGTCATCGGCCCCAACGGTTGCGGCAAGACCAACGTCTCCGACGCCATCCGCTGGGTGCTGGGCGAGCAGTCCGCCAAGCAGCTGCGTGGCGACTCCATGGAAGACGTCATCTTCAATGGCTGCCCGACCCGCAAGCCGCTCGGCATGGCCGAGGTGCACCTCACGTTCAAGAACGACGCCGGCATCCTGCCGACCGAGTTCTCCGAGGTCACCATCTCGCGCCGCGTCTTCCGCTCGGGTGTGTCCGAGTACTTCCTCAACAAGACGCCGTGCCGCCTGCGCGACATCCGCGATCTGTTCTTCGACACCGGTATGGGCAGCCACGCCTACTCGGTGATCGAGCGCACGATGGTCGACAACATCCTCTCGGACAACACGAACCATCGCCGGTTCCTGTTCGAGGAGGCGTCGGGCATCACGAAGTACAAGCAGCGCAAGAAGGAAGCGCTCAACAAGCTCGACGCCACCGAGGGCGACCTCACGCGCTTGAATGACATCGTGTTCGAGATCGAGCGCGAGCTGCGTTCGCTGGCCCGCCAGGTCGGCA
>JAIOPA010000128.1 GCA_021414165.1 Candidatus Eiseniibacteriota bacterium | reverse complement strand
GGAGTCATTGCGCGAGTTCGTCCACGATTTCGGGGTCGGGCTGGTGGGTGGCTGCTGTGGCACCACGCCCGAGCACATCCAGGCGCTGGTCGCGGCCATCGGTCACAGCGCCAAGCCGCGCAAGCGTGCCGGGCGCAGCCGCTGGTTCGTATCTTCGGGCATGACGGCCGTGGCGCTGGAGCAGGAGCCGCGCCCGTTGCTCATCGGTGAGCGGCTCAATACCCAGGGCTCGCGCAAGGTGAAGCGCCTGGCGCTCGAAGGCACGCTCGATGATCTCGTGCCCATCGCGCGCGAGCAGGTCGAGGGTGGCGCGCACGTGCTGGACCTGTGCATGGCGCTCACCGAGCGCACCGACGAGGCCGAGCAGATGCGCCGGTTGGTCAAGCGTCTGTCGCTGTCGGTCGAAGCGCCGCTGTGCATCGACTCCACCGAGGCGCACGTCATCGACGTGGCGCTGCAGGCGTGCCCGGGCTCGGCGATCGTGAACTCGATCAACCTCGAGAACGGCCGCGAGCGCATCGACTCGGTCATGCCGCTGGTCATGCGCCATGGTGCCGCGGTCATCGCGCTCACCATTGACGAGACGGGCATGGCCAAGACGGCCGAGCGCAAGCTCGAGGTGGCGCGCCGAATCCACGACATCTGCACGCGTGAGTACGGCCTGCCCCCCGAGTTGCTGATCTTCGACGACCTCACGTTCACGCTCGCCACGGGCGACGAGGAGTTCGCGCGCTCGGGCGTCGAGACGCTCGAGGGCATCAAGCTCATCAAGCGTGAGCTGCCCGGCGTGCTCACGTCGCTGGGCGTGAGCAACGTGTCGTTCGGACTCGGCAAGGAAGCGCGCGCTGTGTTGAACAGCGTGTTCCTGTACCACGGCGTGCAGGCCGGTCTCGACATGGCCATCGTGAACCCCGCCGACATCATCCCGTACGCCGAGTTGTCGGCGGACGACCGCAAGCTGGCCGAGGATCTGGTGTTCGCGCGCGAGCCGCAGGCGCTCGCCGCGTACATCGCGCACTTCGAGGGCCGCACGCCCGA
>JAIOPA010000122.1 GCA_021414165.1 Candidatus Eiseniibacteriota bacterium | reverse complement strand
GTGGGCACGTTCCCGTTCCTCGCGAACGGCCGGGCCAAGGCGATGGGCGAGAAGGACGGCCAAGTGAAGATCGTGGCCGATGCCGTGACGGACCGCGTGCTGGGCGCTCACATCGTGGGCCCGCACGCGAGTGCGCTGATCGCCGAGCTGGTGGTGGCGATCGAGATGGGCGCGAGCGCGGAAGACCTCGCGCGTTCGGTGCACGCACACCCGACGCTGCCGGAGGCGGTGAAGGAAGCCGCGCTGGCGGTGGGGGGGCGCGCGCTGCATCTTTAGAGGTCCGCGGCCTCCGGCCGCGCGTCGAGTGGCGCGAACGGGAGTGCTTCCGGGAGCGTGCTCGCGTGCGTCGCGGCGGGCACTGGTATCCGCGCGGTGAGCGTTGGGTCCCCTCGCGCAATCGCTGTGTGAACACACCCAGCGGGGCGCGCGTGATCATGCCGTGAGCGTTCCGTCCACGTCGTGGACGTGTGTTGCAGAACGGTGTGCAGTGGGAGTGTGGTGTCTTGCGTGTTGCGCGCGATGCATGAACTCTGCAACACGATTTCGCTTGCCGAGGCGGAATGCAATCCCGCACACTCCTCGGTAAGCAGTCCCCATTCGCGCCCCTCCCACCCTTTGCGCGAATGCCCGGCGGCACGAGGCCCCGGAACCCCCCTTGCTCGACAGCTCCCATAGGAACCTCTCCGGCCCCCACGCAGGAGCGCCTCCATGAGGCATGTTCTACTCCGGGCATGGGCAGCGCTTGCGCTGCTCTTGGCTGCAGCAACCGCATTCGCGTCGTCGCCCGTCCCCGTCACGTTCGGGGCGAGCCGCGACGGATCTCTCCACGACCTCCAGAAGAAGATCGACAAACTCGTCGGCTACGGCCGCATCGACGTGCGTCGCGACTACATCGGCGCCCGCGCCGGGGATCCTGATCCCTGGTTCTGGGTGAACAATGGGGTCAAGGTCATCTCCATCCAGCTCATCGATCGCAAGTCTCCGCATGCGACCGTGGGTTGGTACAAGGAGACGGGCCAACTCCCCGTGATCGACAACGTCGAGGACGGCACCGTCGTCGACGATTGGAAGATCCGTGGCAGCCGTTCTGTCGTGCGCCTTCCGGCGGCGGTGACGCGCTTCGGCTTCTATGTCGACTACGAGGGTGGCGACGAGGACGATGATGGCGGTCACTACCGCTACTTCACGAACCGTCTGTATAACGACCGCGGTTATCGCGGCCGTGGTTCGGAGACGGCTCCGCACGACGGTGACGTGCAGATGCTCATCTATGACGCCTCGCGCTGGCTCGGCCAGGACACGTGGATCGTGGCCTGCGAGTACGGTGACTCGGGCGCCCGTCAGGGCCCTGGGCATGGCGAGTGCGATCACGACTACTCGGACATCCTGTTCACGGTCACCGGGCTCGGCGCCACGCCCACGCTGCACTCCAGCTTCACCCGACTCAAGGCGCTCTATCGCTAGAGCGCGACTCCTGATCCAAGGTGTCCGGTCGGCCGGGCACCCAGACCGTCCCACCCGCGCGCGCTATCCCCTGGCCGGCGAGCGCGTGGTGGGACGGCGTATTTCCGGCAGCGTGGAGGAGTGTCCACCCGGAGCGGCCAACAGGAGGGTCCCGGCCGCGAACTCGGGGTTTGACCCCGGCGCGCGCCTTCCCGCATCCTCGTGGGATGAATCTGGCACTCGGGGACTGGACGGTCGATACGGTCGAAGCGGGCTACCTGTGGCTCGACGGCGGGAGCATGTTCGGCTCCGTGCCCAAGCCGCTCTGGAGCCGCACGAATCCGCCCGATGAGCGCAACCGGATCCGGCTCGCCATGCGCTGCATGCTGGTGCGCGGGCACGGCCGCACGGTGCTGGTCGACGTGGGGCTGGGCGACAAGTTCCCGGCCAAGTTGCTCGACATCTACCGGGTCGAGTCCGAGCCGTCGCTCATGCAGTCCCTCGCGGCGCTGGGTGTCGCGCCCGGCGACATCACCGATGTCGTGTTGACGCATCTGCACTTCGACCATGCCGGTGGTGCCACCGTGCAGACCACCGATGGCCTCAAGCCCACGTTCCCGGGCGCGCGCTGGTATGTGCAGCGCCGCAACTGGGACAACGCGCATGCGCCCAACCCGCGCGAGCGAGCCTCGTACATGGGCGAGAACTACGACGCGCTCGAGGCCGCGGGCGTGCTCACGTTGCTCGACGGCCCGGGCGAGATCTGGCCCGGCTTCGAGGTGATCCCCGTGCATGGCCACACGCGCGGGCAGCAGGTCATCCGCGTGGCCGGTGGCGGTAGCGCGGCGTACTTCGTGACCGATGTCATCCCCACCGCGGCGCATGTCCGGATCCCGTTCGTCATGGGTTACGACATCGCGGCGATCGAGACCATGGAGGAGAAGCGCGCCATCCTGTCGCGTGCCTGCTCCGAGAACGCCTGGGTCGTGCTCGAGCACGACCCCGAGACCGCGGCCGCGCGCCCGGTCGCGGACGGCGACGACTTCACCTGGGCCGAGCGCGTGCCCGCAGCCGTGGGGACCGCCGCGCGCTAGCGCTCCGGCCACCACGACCTCCCCGAGGACCCCCGAGTCATGCTCCACTCGTTGTTCGCCGGCTGGATGCAGTTCGTGCACGACACCGGTTACTTCGGTGTCTTCATCATGATGGCGATCGAGTCCACCGTGTTCCCGCTGCCGTCCGAGGTCGTGGTGCCTCCGGCCGCGTACTGGGCGTCGCAGGGCGCGTTCTCGTTCTGGGGCGTCGTGATCGCGTCCACGCTCGGTTCGTGGTTCGGCTCCGCCGCCTCGTATCTGGTGGCCCGCCGCCTCGGCCGCCCGCTCATCCTCAAGTATGGCCGGTTCTTCTTCCTGCCCGAGAAGAAGTGGTTGCTGGCCGAGGAGTGGATCCAGCGCTACAGCACGGTCGGCGTGTTCTTCGCACGCCTGCTGCCGGTCGTGCGCCATCTCGTGTCGTTGCCTGCGGGTGCTGCCCGCATGAAGTTCGTGCCGTTCACGCTGAGCACGCTGCTGGGCTCGTTCGTCTGGAGCTGGGTGCTGGCGCGTTTCGGGCAGGAGGTGCTGGGCAGCGACCCGCGCCTGCTCACCGATCCGGATGCACTCATCCACGTGCTCAAGGCGAAGCTGATGTGGCTCGTCATCGGCGTGGTCGTGATGTTGGTGGCCTATATCGGCGTCGACCTGCTCGGCCGCCGGTGGAGGAGTGAACATGGCCGGGGTTGAGTTCACGGGCGTCGGCAAGGCCTACGGTAAGGGTGGCCATGCCGTGAAGGACGTCACGCTCACCGTTGCCGAGGGCGAGTTCCTCGTGCTGGTGGGTCCGTCGGGCTGTGGCAAGTCCACGCTGTTGCGCATGGTCGCGGGTCTCGAGGAGATCACCGACGGCAGCATCAAGATCGGCGGGCGCGTCGTGAACGACGTGGCGCCGCGCGATCGCGACGTGGCCATGGTGTTCCAGAACTACGCGCTCTATCCGCACATGACCGTGTTCGAGAACCTCGCGTTCGGCCTCACGCTGCGCAAGGTGCCCAAGGATGAGATCCAGCGCCGCGTCGAGACCGCTGCCGGCGTGCTGGGCCTGGACCGTTACCTCACGCGCCAGCCGCGCGCACTGTCGGGCGGCGAGCGCCAGCGTGTGGCACTGGGCCGCGCCATGGTGCGCGAACCCAAGGTGTTCCTGTTCGACGAGCCGCTGTCGAACCTCGATGCGCGGCTGCGCGTCGAGATGCGCGCCGAGATCCGCCGGCTGCACCAGCGGGTCGGCGCCACCATGATCTATGTGACGCACGACCAGGTGGAAGCCATGACCATGGGCGACCGCATCGCCGTGCTCAAGAAGGGCGAGCTGCAGCAGTGCGCCGATCCGCGCACGCTCTACTCGCGTCCGGCCAACACGTTCGTGGCGGGATTCATCGGCACGCCGCCGATCAACCTGTGCGAGGCGGGCGTGACCGCTGCCGGTGATGCCATCGAGATCTCGGGTACGAGGTTCGCGGTGGGCGCGGTACAGCGTGCGGCGCTCGTGGGCCGTGCCGGCACGCGCGTGCAGGTCGGCGTGCGTCCCGAGGACCTGCTGCTCGCCGACGCCGGCCTGCCGGCCAAGGTCGAGTTGGTCGAGCCGCTGGGCAGCGAGACGCTGGTGCATCTGGCGAGCGCGGCGGGTGCCCTCGTGTTGCGCATCACCTCGGGGGCGATCCCGTCGCCGGGCGACTCCGTGCATGTGTCCGGCCGCGCCGATGGCCTGCTGTTGTTCGATGCGGGCACGGGCCGCGCGTTGCTCGACGCCGAGACGCTGGCCGCTCACGCATAAGCTTCATCGGACTTGAACGGCGTGGTCCTGCGGGACCACGCCGTTTGTCATTCCGTGCGTCAGGCTGGCAGTCGGGGGGGACAGCCTGTCACTCCTGAGCACACACACGTTCCCGCCGATGCGGTGAGCGCAGCCTGCTAAGTGCGGCGCTGCATACGGTTCGCGCGGAATCCGGCGGGTGCACAGGGCTGGCACGTTCGATGCGGTGTCCATGGTGGCTTCATCGGCCGCACGCGCGGCCAGGAGGACATCATGAGGATCCTGCTCGGTTTCGACGACTCGCCGCATGCGCTCGCGGCGCTGCGCTGGGTGACCCGCCAACCCTGGCCCACCAAGACCTCGGTCACCGTGGTCTCGGCCGTCCGCACGCCCGTCTCGGCCTACGCCGAGGTGTATGCGCCGGCCGTGCCTTACCCGACCGAACTCATCGAGGAGGCCACGCGGCATCATCAGGAACTGTGCATGCGCGCCGAGGATGAACTGCGCCGTGCCGGCTTCCCGGTGGACACCAAGGTCATGCCCGGCGATCCGCGCGAGGTGCTGGTGGATCTGGCGCGCTCCACGAACGCCGACCTGCTCGTGGTCGGTTCGCATGGACGCACGGGCATCCCCAAGCTGGTGCTCGGCAGCGTCGCATCGCATGTCGTCTCGCACGCGCCCTGCGACGTGCTGGTGATCAAACGGGTGGGACCCTGAGTTCCGTCGCCTGGGGGGCTACGGGATGATCAAGGCGCGGTGGGAGCGCTCGCCTCCGGGAGCTCCCGCTGCGCCGTGGGACCCGGCTTGGCCGCCGGCTTCGCGTGCAGCGCGTAGCGCGCGAGGATCGAGTAGACGACCGGGACCAGCACCAGCGTGAGCACGGTGCTGAACAGCAGACCGCCCACCACGACCACGCCGAGCGGCTTGCGCGACTCCGCGCCCGCGCCCAGGCCCAGCGCAATGGGCAGCACGCCGAACACCGTGGAGAGCGTGGTCATGAGGATCGGCCGCAAGCGGATCGTGGCTGCGCCCACCACGGCCTCGATCACGTCGATGCCGCGCGCCACGCGCTGGTTGGCGTACTCCACGATGAGGATCGCGTTCTTGGTCACGAGCCCGATCAGCATGATGAGCCCGATCTGCGAGTAGATGTTGAGGCTCATCTTCATGGCCCACAGACTCGCCAGCGCGCCCACCACGGCGAGCGGCACCGACACGAGGATCGTGAGCGGGTGCAGGAAGCTCTCGAACTGGCCGGCCAGCACCAGGAAGATGAACGCGAGCGCGATCAGGAACAGCACGTTGAGTCCGCCGCTCGATTCCGCGAACTCGCGCGATTCGCCCGCGAGGTCCGTGCGCACGCCGGCCGGTAGCTTGTCCTTGGCGATGCGCTTCAGATCGTCGAGCGCCTGGCCAATGGTCACGCCGGGCGCGAGGTTCGCGGTGAACGTGGCCGAACGCACGCGATTGAAGTGGTTCAGCTCGCGCGGGCTCACCTTCTCGCTCACCTGCACCACGCTCGCCAGCTGCACCAGGCCGTTGTTGCCGCGCACGTAGAGCTGCTCGATCGTGGCCGGTGCGGCGCGGTCGGCCGAGGGCACCTGCAGCATGACGTCGTACTGGCGGTTGCCGCGCTTGAAGCGCCCGGCCTCGCGGCCGCCGAGCAGCGTCTGCAGCGTGGAGCCGATGTCGCTCACCGACACGCCCAGCGCCGAGGCGCGGTCGCGGTCGATACGCACCTCGAGCTGCGGCTTGTTGAGCTTGAGGTCGGTGTCGGTGTTCACCAGATAGCCCAGCTTCTGCGCCTCGGCCATGAGCACGCCCATGCTGGACTGCAACTGGTCGTAGCTCTCGGCCAGCAGCACGAACTGCACGGGGCGCCCGGTGCCACCGCCGAGGCTCGGCGGATTGATCGGGATCGCGAGCACGCCGGGAATGGACAGCATGCGGCCGAAGACCGACTGCACGATCTGCTGCTGGCTGCGCTTGCGCTCCTCGAACGGCTTGAGGCGCACGAAGATGAAGCCGTCGGTCACACGGCCGGGGCCACCGAAGCCCAGACCACCCGCGGCGAACTGGCCCTGGACCTCGGGCACGGTGCGATAGATCGCCTCGGCCTGCTGCAGGTAGCGGTCGGTGTACTCGAGTGTGGAGCCCTCGGGCGCGAACACCAGGTTGAACACCAGTCCGCGGTCCTCGGTGGGCACCAGCTCCGAGGGCAGCACGCGGTAGAGCGCCACCGTGAGCCCGGCCACCACGAGCATGCCGGCCAGCACGAGCCGCCGGTGGGCGAGCGAGTGCCGCAGCCAGCGCTCGTAGAAGTCGTGCATCTTGCCGTCCCAGCCGGTGCGCTTCACGTGGTCGTCATCGCCGTCGTGCGGGGTGGCGCCCTCGCGCACGTGCGCCTTGAGCAGGCGCGAGCACAGCATGGGCGACAGCGTGAGTGCGACGAAGCCCGAGATCATGACGGCCACCGCGACCGCGATGCCGAACTCGTTGAACAGCGCGCCGATGCGGCCCGACAGGAACGCGACCGGGATGAACACCGCGATGAGCGTGAGCGTGGTGGCGACGATGGCGAACCCGACCTCGGCCGCGCCGTCGCGCGCCGCCTGCATGCGCGGTTTACCCATCTCGAGATGGCGGTGGATGTTCTCGAGCATGATGATGGCGTCATCGACCACGAGTCCGATGGCCAACACCAGCGCCAGCAGCGTGAGGATGTTGAGGCTGTAGCCCAGGAAGTACGTGGCGGTGAACGTGCCGATCACCGACACCGGGATCGCGAGCGCCGGGATGAGCGTGGCGCGCATGGAGCGCAGGAACA
>JAIOPA010000127.1 GCA_021414165.1 Candidatus Eiseniibacteriota bacterium | reverse complement strand
GCCGACTCGCCGTCACTGTAACGCAGGCGCACGGAGACCGTGCGTGCAGTCAGTGACAATTCTCGCGCGGCACGGCAGGCGCGTCCGGTGAGGTATTCGAGCATGCCCTCGACTTCGCGGGGGTCGGCGGTGTCGGTGGTGAACGACGTCTCGCGTGAGATGGACAACGGTACCTCGCGCGCGATGACCGGCGCTGTGTCGCGCCCGCGACAACGCTCGAACAACTGTCGCCCGGGCGAGCCGAACAGCGCCGCGAGCGTGCCCACCGGCAGCACGCGCAGCTCGCCGATGGTGCGGATGTTCATGCCACGGAGTGTCTTGGCATGCGCATGCCCCACGCCCGCCAGCTGCTCGATGGGCCGCGCGGTGAGGAACGCCTCGGCCTCGTGCGCGTAGAGCCGCACCAGCCCGTCGGGCTTGCGCGTCTTGCCCGCCAGCTTGGCGAGCATGCGATTGGGCCCGATGCCGCAGGTGACCGTGATGCCGGTCTCCTGCACGATGTCGTGCTTGAGCTGTGCTGCCGCCTGCATGAAGTCGCCGTGCACGCGCTCGGTGCCGGTGAGCTCGAGGTAGGCCTCGTCCAGGTACGTCTCGACGTCGGGCGACAGTTCGCGGCAGCGGTCGAACAACCGCTCGGCGTAGCAGCGGTAGATCTGCGCATGCCCGGGCAGGATGATCGCCTTGGGGCAGAGCCGTTTGGCCTCGGACAGCGACATGCCGGCTTTAAGCCCGAACGCCCGCGCCTCGTAGGAGCACGACGCGATGACGCCCGCGCCCACGATGACCGGCTTGCCCTTGAGCCTCGGGTCGCGCTGCTGCTCGATGGCCGCGAAGAACGCATCGATGTCGACATGCAGCACGGTGCGCGGCTCGTGTTCATGCGTGTCGGGAGTCGTGTGGGCGTTCGACATGGGCGGATCTCCGATGCACTGCACAGATGTATAACTGAGGGGCATGGCTGGGCTTCACTTGAACAGCGGAGTAGGCGGTTGCGTGACTCGAAGCGCTACGCGAGCGCCTGCGGCATCTGGTCCCAGGTGCGCTCATCAAGCTCGCGACCTGTCTCGTGCTTGCGGACACCGCCCCATTGCTTGAAGAAGAATGGCGTGCGCGCCTTCTTGCACTGGTCACGGATGACGCGGACCCATTCTGCGTCCATTGGACGTGCGCGCCGGCCGCTCTCACCGCCGACGATGACCCAGTTGATGCCGGTGCGGCCAAGAACGCCCTTGAGATCGAGTTCCCCAAGCAACGGTTCGCAGGACAGGAACCGCACTGCGGCCGGGATCGATGCGACGATCTCGGCGCGCCCGACGTAGCGCTGCGTTTCGACGCTCGTGCCGACCCAGACGTTCGGGTGCGTCTTGCGCAGTGGTCCCACGCGCTCAGCGCGCTCGGCAAGATGCCGCGCCATGCGTTCTGGTCGCTTGGTGAGGACCTGGAACTGATGCCAGTTCGCCCGCTGCATGGTGTCGAACACGCGATCGATGAACTCGGCCGGCACCTTGTCGTGGAACAGATCGCTCATGGAATTGACGAAGATGCGCCGCGGCGCGCGCCAGCGGAGCGGCATCTCGAGCCGGGCGGGCCACAGGCGCAGGGCGAAGCCCTGCTCGAACGGATGCCCCGGCACGCCTCGGAACCGCTCCGAGAACGTCTCGGCATAGCAGTGCTTGCACCCCGTACTGACCTTGTTGCAGCCAGTCACCGGGTTCCAGGTCGCATCAGTCCATTCAATGGCGGAGCGGTCGCTCATGGCTGGGCCTAGTGTGTCGGTTTGCCTTCGCGGTATCGCGCGAAGATGTCCTCGATGATGTCGCTGGCGGTCGCATTACGTGAAGCAAAGAAGAGATAGTAGACGACGGCATTCGTGCTGTTGCGCATGGCGAGCGGCTCTGGAACGTTCAAGAAGCCAGCGTGGTCGCGAAGTCTACGACGAAAGGCCTGCACGATAGCGCTGTTCGGCGACTTCTCTGTGGCCGCCGACCCGAAAAGCTCTTCTTGAGCACTCGAGTGATAGGCCGCTCCGCGCCACGAGTCATCGCCCCAGAAGCGCGTCATCCGCTCGACGGCATGTTCTGTGACTCGCTCGGGATCCCGCCATAGCGCGTTGCGGTTCATGTCCATGATCGGGAAGTTGAGGAACAGGTCGATCGTGCCCAAGCGCCCTGCGGTCTCGATCACTTTCCAGTCGAGCTGAAGACCATATGGATCAAGCAGACAGAGAGCTCGCCGGTAGTCCTCGTAACGGACTCGAGGCAGAACCTCCTCCACCAGAATACGGTTGCAGTCGCCCTCGTAGAGGCTCACCTCTTCGTGTGTTCCAAGCATCCGGCGAAGCGCTGCGATGCGTCCGCCGTCGAGGTCGATGAGGAAGTGGTGTCGGAAGGAGGGCTCGATGAGCAAGGCATTGAGGGGGCTGCCGGGCACGAAGTCGCCTGTGCGCTTCGACAGATGCACTCCGGGACCGGCAAACCCGTCGATGTAGTAGTGGGTGAGACCAGGCTGGCGACTGAGGATCGTCGAGTAGGCCTTCGCGTACTTACGCACGATCTCGAGCTTGAGCTCAGACCAGTAGCCGATCTCATCGAAGTGGACGCGTTCGGAGTGCATCGGATATCCGCACAGGGGGCGGGAGTACGACGACGAAGTATCCGGGCGGCCCGCTCCGGCTGGCCTGGCCATCCCCGCAGATGCCAGCGCCGGATACGGGACCGCCCGATTTTCTGGAGCCGCGATCGCATGGAGCCGCGATCGCAGCAACGGCGCGCGTGCGGGCGCGAGCCGCTGGATCGTTGCTACTGGGTCCGTCCCCGACTTCTCCACCGCGGCGCACGGCCCGGAGACCACGGGTGCCGTGTTCGTGTCCGAGCGGGTCCCACGCTTCCTGCGTGGATGCCCGGCGCCGCGGCAGAGGCGGCGGGTACGAACGGCGTGCGGGCGCCGGGTACAACGGGACTGCGTGCTACCGACCGAGCGTCGGATCAACCATCGAGCGTGACCATGTCGAGCCACCACATGAGATCACCGCCCTGCAGCTGCAACTGATAGACATCGCCGTTCTCGTCGGTGACCGAGAAGTAGAACCGCGGGTGCTTACCGGCGCGGTCGATCCAGCGGGCGTTGACGCGGGCGACGCGGTACTCGCGTCCCCGGCGCCGGAACGCCACCGGAGTGACCGTGCCGCCGTGGAAATCGGCACGAACCGAGACGGCTTCATCGAGGGCTTCGCTTTGCATCGGAGTGAGGGACCCCCGCGGCCCCGGACGAGGCCTTGGCTGTGAGCCTGGGCCCGTCCGGGTCGCTGGAGATCAGGACCTGGCATGTCCTTGCTGGCAATACGCGCCTGGCGCGTGCGGGACGAGAAGCCGCGTGGGCCGCCTTCTGGCGAGGCCCCGGCGCGGCGACCGGCCGCCATCCAAGCACACATCGACCTTACTGCACAGGTGTGCAGTAAGGCAAGGGAGAAGTTGCGGAGCCCCCAAGGCGTTGGGGACACTGTGCGAATCCGCCACCCCACTCGCCTAAGGAGCCCCGCCCGTGTCCCCGATCCGCCGTCTCTCGCTGCTCGCCATCACCGCGCTCACCGTTGCGTTCGCCGTGCCGCTCCATGCGGAGCCGGTCGCGCTCAAGACCACCGAGCTGGGCCGCGGCCCGACGATCGTGTTCGTGCACAGCCTGGGCCTGTCGCGCACCGACTGGATGCCCACCGCGCGCAAGCTGATCTCGCGCAACCGCATCGTGCTCGTGGACCTGCCGGGCCATGGCGACAGCCCGCTGCCCGATCCGTTCTCGTTCGTCACCGCCGGCGAAGCGTTGGACGCCGTGCTCGCGCGCTTCAACCCCGACAGCACGATCGTCGTGGGGCATCAGTTCGGTGGCCGCGTCGCACTGGCCGCTCTGGCCGCGCACCCCGAGCGCGCCAAGGGCCTCGTGCTCATCGATACACCGGTGGGGATCCCGGTGCAGATCGACGATCAGCAGAAGAAGCAGTTCCTGGCGTTCATGGACCGCTCTTACGAGACGGTGGCCCAGATGATGTTCTCCAAGCTCGGCCG
>JAIOPA010000109.1 GCA_021414165.1 Candidatus Eiseniibacteriota bacterium | reverse complement strand
AGGTCGCGGGGGAGTTGCTGGCCGCGGGTGGCTCGCACGCCCGGCTGGTGGAGTCGCAGCCCCCTTCGACGGCGCCGAGGCCGAACTCGCCACACTGGTGCTGCCCATGCGGGGCCCGGCCGTGGGCTCGTTCCGGACCGGCTGGCGGACGCGCGAGTTCGACCGCTGGATCGCCTTGCCGGAACCAGCCCCGGGGTTCGATGCCACGGCGGTCCAGGCCCGGCTGGCCGAGGACCGAGTGGTCCTGCCGCTGGCGTCGATCCCATGGCAGATGGCGGTCCGGTTGGGTGGAATCCCCCCGGTCGTGCAGGCCGCCACGGGGCCGGGGTGGACGACCACTCATTAATGGTGTCCGCGCGCACGAACTCGTTGACCCCCCGCACGCCGGACGCCTATCGTTGAAGGGTATCCCGGTCGCCTGACACCCTCAGATCCACACCCGTCCCGGTGCCCCCCACTGGCAGCCGTTGCCTTGCTCGCTGTAGCGAGTCCCCTCGCCATCCGTTGCACCGCACGTCCCTGGGAGACCACCCACATGCGTCGTCGCACCTTTGCTTCGCTCGTGGCGCTCGCGCTCGTCGCGTTCGCGTCCACGGCATCGGCTCTCACGATCGATCGCACCCTCACGCTCGACGCCGCGAAGCTCCGCGTCACGTCGGAGCAGGGTCTCACGATGATCGAGGCTGCCGGTGGTACGCACGAGTTCACGGCCGGCCGTCCCGACCTGCCCTGGATCGCCGAGCGTGTCGACCTGCCTGCCGGCATGAAGGTCACCGGTGTCGAGGTCGTCTCGTTCCAGAGCGAGCTCCTGCGTGATGGTGTCCGTGTTGCGCCGGCGCCGGTGACGCGCCCCGGTGCGGGCCCCGGCGAACGCACGGTCGCGGATGCGCGCGCCTATGCCGCCACCAGCTTCCTGCCGGCGCAGCTCGCGTCGGTCGGCATGCAGGGCAGCATGCGCGGCCGCAACGTGGCCTACCTGCGCATCGCGCCCACGCGCTGGAACCCGTCCACGGGTCAGCTCGAGCGCATCTCACAGCTGCAGCTGCGGCTCACCGTCGAGGACGGCGCTGCGCCGGTCGTGACGCGCGAGCGCATCGTGCGTGAGTGGGAGGACGAGCTGCCGAGCGGTGTGCCCACGCGCGCGCTGGTCTCCATGTCGAGCAACGCCACCACGGGTGCCGGAAAGCCGCAGGCCGAGCCGTTCAAGCCGCTGCAGGTGCCGTCGGTGCTGGGCAGCCCGGTGCAGTACGTCATCATCACGAACGACGCAATGGCCCCCACGTTCCAGCAGCTCGCGGACTGGAAGACGCAGTCCGGCGTGCCGGCCGTGGTGCGCACGCTGTCGTTCATCCGTCAGCAGTACCCGATCGGCGCCGACGATGCCGAGCGCATCCGCCTGTTCATCCGTGACGCGTATTCGCGCTGGGGTGTGAAGTGGGTGCTGCTGGGTGGTGATACCGACATCATCCCCGAGCGCCTCGCGTTCAACGTGTCGTTCTATCAGCTCGAGCACAT
>JAIOPA010000114.1 GCA_021414165.1 Candidatus Eiseniibacteriota bacterium | reverse complement strand
CGAGAAGGCCAAGCAGCAGACGCAGGAGCTGCAGAAGTCGCTCGACAAGCTGCAGCGCCAGCCGCAGTCGCCCAACGCGCAGAGCCCGTCGTTCGAGCGCGCAGAAGAGATGAAGAAGGCCGCCGAGCGCCAGCAGCAGGTGGCCCAGCAGGTGAAGGATGCCGCGGCCGAGATGCGCGAGACGCTCGATCAGGCGGCCGAGCGCCAGGCGTTCCAGGAGCAGCTGCAGCGCAAGCTGCAGGAGATGAGCGAACTCCTGAAGGACATCCAGTCCAAGGAGTTCAAGGAGTCGCTCAAGAAGATGCAGGACGCGCTCGAGAAGATGGACCGTCGCGCCATGGAAGAGTCGCTGCCCAAGATGCAGCAGGAGAACAAGGACATGATGAAGCAGCTCGAGCGAAGCCTCGAGCTGTTGAAGCAGATGCGCGAGGAAGAACGCATGGATGCGCTCGCCCGCCGCGCCGACGAGCTGAAGAACAAGCAGGACGAGCTGAACCGCGAGCACGCCGAGCAGACGGCCCAGCGCTCGCCGGACTCGGATCCAAAGGACAACGCGTCGCAGTCCAAGGACAAGGATTCCAAGAACCAAGAGGGTGCGAGCAAGAAGAACAGCGTCGCCGACAAGCAGCGCGCGGCCGCCGAGGAGACCAAGGAACTGGCGCGCGACGCCAAGGAGGCCGCGCAGCAGTCCGAGCAGCCGGACGCCAAGCAGAACCTGGCCGAGGCCGCCAAGGAACTCGAGCAGAACGCCGCGCAGCAGCAGTCACAGGCGGGCGAGAAGAGCGATCAGGGCGATTCCGAGGGCGCCAAGAGCTCGGGCAAGAAGGCCAGCGAGAGCTTGTCGAAGGCGTCGTCGTCGATGCGTCAGGGCTCGCAGGCCTCGCAGCAGGAGCAGGACTCCAAGAACCTGGCGGCGATCCGGCGCGCGTCGCAGGACCTGGTGTCGTTGTCGAAGGCGTCGCAGGAGAACCTGGATCCCAAGAAGCCGTCGCCGCAGGCCGCCGATGCGCAGACCGACCTCGCCGAGGGCGTGGCACGCGTGACGGACTCGCTGCAGGTGTTGTCGCAGGCCACGCCGTTCCTGAAGCCCAGCACGCTGGAGTCGCTCGGCAAGGCCATGCAGGGCCTGGGGCAGTCGGGCCGCGAGATGTCGCAGGGTAGCCGCGAGCGCGGCATGAACGCCGGCAAGGGCGCGTCGGCGGCACTCAATCAGGCCGTGAAGGATCTACGCGCGGCCGAGGCCAGCATGTGCAAGCAGCCGGGCTCGGGTACCGGCGGCAAGTCGAGCTCGCAGCGTCTGGGCGAGATCGGTGAACGCCAGAGCCAGCTGAACCGCCAGTCCAAGGAAGTCGCGCGCCGCCTGAGCAAGCAGATGCAGATGTCGCAGGGCGACGAAGGCGAGATGCGCCGGCTCGCCGAGGAGCAGCGCCGCATCCGCGAACAGCTCGAGGAAGTGCGCCGCGACGAGGAAGCCAAGAAGAGCCTGCTCGGCCGGCTCGAGGACACGCAGAAGGACATGCAGCAGGTGGAAGAGCGCATGCGACAGGGCGCCATGGATCCGTCGCTGGAGCAGCAGCAGACCAAGATCCTGTCGCGGCTGCTCGACGCGTCGCGTTCGATCAACCGCCGCGACTTCGATCCCGAGCGCGAAGCGCGTCAGGCCGAGGACGTGGCGCACCCCTCGCCCGCCGCATTGCCGCGCGATCTGTTCCGCGAGAACGACCGCCTGCGCCAGGATCTGCTCAAGGCCGACGCCGATCGCGTGCCCGCGCGTTACCGCACGTTGATCGAGGCGTATCTCAAGTCGTTGAACGGGGCGCCGAAGTGAGATTGAAGCGGTTCGCGTTACCGCTCGCGTTGCTCGCTCTCGCCCTGCGAACGTCGGTGGGTCACGCGCAGACGAAGCCCGCGCAAGGCAATCCGTTCCCGCCCGACAACATCGTGCCGCCGGGCACGCTGATCCAGTCGTACACGGTCGGCGAGCCCACGCGCACCGCGCGAGCGGCCGATGCGTTGCCGCCCGCGGTGCTGCAACGCCTGCAGCGCGCCGTCGACCTGCGCACCTCGGGGCTGCCCGAGCGCGCGCGCGACACGCTGCTGGTGCTGCTGCGCGACTACCCGCACCACCCGCGCATCGTGACCGAACTGGGCCGCGCGCATCTGTTGCGCAACGACCACACGGCCGTGGAGCGGCTGGCCAACACCGAGCGCGCGGCGACGCGTGACACGCTGTTGCTGGCTCCCGAGCTGGCACAGGCGCAGGAGCGCTTGGGCCGCCCGCGCGATGCCATGCGCACCGCCCTCGAGGCCTGGACGGTGAGCCCGGGCGAAGGCCCGTGGGCGTCGAACACGGTATTCCGTCTGGCGCCGCTCGATCCCAAGCTCGCGATCACGCTGTTCGAGGCCGCCACGCTGCCGCGGCCGTGGCGCACGGATCTGGTGCTGGGGCTGGCGCGCCTGCACGCCACGGCTGGCCGGCCCGCCGAGGCCGCGCGCGTACTGGCCGACGCCGAGAAGCGTTCGAACCGCACGGGCCTGCGCATCCTGTATGCCGATGAGTCGCTGCGCGCGGGTTCGAGCGCCGACACGACCGCGGCGCTCACCGTGCTCATGGAGTTGACGCGCGAGACCACGCGACGCCCCGAGGAACGTCTGGCGACCGGCCGGCGGCTGTGGGTTGCCGCACAGGCGTCGGGCCGCGAGGCCGAGTGGGCGCCCAAGCTGGCGCAGGGCCTGCGCGAGGTGCCGGCCGAGCGCTGGGGCCCGGACTTCCTGCTGGGTCTGGTGCGCGCACTGCAGCGCGCGGGACTCACCGCCGAGGCACGTGCGCTCCTGGGCTCGAACCCTGCGCTCGAACGCCGCATGCCCGAACTCACGCTGGAGCGTGCCGCGGGGCTCGCGCGCGATGGCCAGCTGGCAGCCGCGCGGCCACTGCTCGATTCGCTTGTAAAGCACTGGCCCAAGGCGCGGTTCATGCGCGCCGAGTTCGAGTTCTTCGCCGGCGAGTTCGATTCAGCCGCAGTGCATTACAACGCGGTGGCCGAGAACTCCGACGATCCCGATGCGGCCACTGCGCTGGATCGCATCTACCTGCTCGAGGAATACCCCAAGGCCACGGTGCGCCCGCTACTCGGTGCGATCGCCTACGAGCGCTGGCGCGGCCGCCGCAACGCCACGATCGTGCTGGCCGACTCGCTGTGGCGCATGCAGAAGCCGCGCGGCGACTATGCCGCCCACGCCGGGCTGGAACTGGCCGCGCTGCGGCTCGAGGGCGGCGATGCGCGTGCCGCGCTGGTGCCGCTGCTGGTGGTATGCGACTCGCTCGCCGAGGATCGCCTGGCCCCGCTCGCGCGCCAGCGCGCCGGCGATGCCTACGCCGTACTCGGCGACGACAAGAATGCGCTCACGCAGTTCGAGGAGTGCCTGGCGCGCTATCCGCGCGCGTGGAACTCCGCCGAGGTGCGACGCCGTGTCGAACGGCTGCGCAAGGAGAAGCGACTGTGAGCCAGGCCGGAACGAGGCACCACCGATGAAGCATCTGCATTCGAATGGCGGCATGCGCCGTGGCGGCTTCTCGCCGTTGGCGCCGATCCTGGGCGTGGGCGCGGTGATCGGCGTGGTCGTGATCGCCGCGGTCGCATTGATCACGCTGGGCGTGTCGCTGCTGCTGCCGGGCGGACGCAAGCGCGTGAAGGTGTTCCGGTTCCCCGGCGGTGCCATGCCCGGCACGGGCCCGCTGCCGCACGCCGATGACACGGCGCACGAGGCGCCGCCCAAGCCGAGTGCTCCCAAGCGCGAGCGCTCATCGGCCGAGGTGATCGACCTGTGGCCGTTCGCACTCGCGCTCGCGTTGCTCGCACCGGGGATCGCCAACGCGAAGTTGCTCGTGCCCATGGACGACGCGCAGGCCAATCACTTGAAGGCCTACGGCCTCACGTTCTGGGCGCTCGGCAAGGGTGCGGTGTGCGAGTGGTTGCTCAACTACCGCGGCGGCGCGTTCCTGTTGCCCGATGATCCCGCGTACCAGCGTGAAGCGAACATCCGCGGCGTGACCACGCAAAGCGTGTCGGGCGCCGACGAAGCGCAGATCCGCGCCACGATCGCCGACGAGAACATGGAGTCGGTGAAGCTCGAGAAGGCGCCGCGCATCGCGGTGTACATCCCGCCCAACACGCCGCCGTGGGACGACGCCGTGACCATGGCGCTCGCCTATGCCGACATCCCGTACACCAAGGTGTGGGATGAAGAAGTGCTGAAGGGCGACCTCAAGAACTACGACTGGCTGCACCTGCACCACGAGGACTTCACCGGCCAGCACGGCAAGTTCTGGGCGAGCTACCACCAGTTCCCGTGGTACCAGGAAGAAGAGCGCGTGCAGAAGGCCATGGCGAACAAGCTGGGCTTCGCCAAGGTCTCGCAGTTGAAGGGTGCGGTGGCGGTGACGATCAAGGACTACGTGGCACGCGGCGGGTTCATGTTCGGCATGTGCTCGGCCACCGACACGTACGACATCGCGCTCGCGGCCCAGGGCGTCGACATCGCCGATGTCATCTACGACGGCGATCCGCCCGATGTGATGGCGCAGCGCAAGCTCGACTACTCGCGCACCATGGCGTTCAAGGACTTCCGGCTCGAGATGGACCCGATCCTGTACAAGTTCAGCGACATCGACGTGACGCAGGACGCCTCGCAGCGCGGGCCGAACCAGTTGTTCACGCTGTTCGACTTCTCGGCCAAGAACGACCCCGTGCCCACCATGTTGGTGCAGAACCACGTGGCCGGTGTGGCCGAGTTCCTGGGCCAGAGCACCGGTTACCGCCGCAGCAAGCTGAAGCCCGGCGTGATCGCGCTGGGCGAGGTCGAGGGCACCGACGAGGTGAAGTACCTGCACGGCCAGTTCGGGCAGGGCACGTTCACCTTCTTCGGCGGCCACGATCCCGAGGACTACCAGCACATGGTCGGCGATCCCGAGACCAAGCTGGACCAGTACCCGCACTCACCGGGCTATCGGTTGATCCTGAACAACGTGCTGTTCCCCGCGGCCGAGAAGAAGAAGCAGCGCACGTAGCGCTAGCGCGTGAGCACCACGCGCTTCGTTTCACGCTGCCCGCCGGCACGCACGTCGATCAGATACACGCCGGGTGCGATCGCGCCGCGATCGGCGCGGCCGTTCCAGTCCAGGTGGTGCGTGCCCGGCCCCAACCGGTCGTGCAGCAGCCGCGCGACGAGCCGGCCGCTCACATCGAGCACGCACACCTGGACCGCGGACTCCTGTGCCAGCGCGAACGACACCGCGAGCGGACCGCGTGCCGGGTTCGGCGCGGCCGCGAGTGCCAACGACCCGCTGCGCACCGCCACCGGTGGCGCATCGAGTAACGCCGTGAGCGGGAAGCCCGCGAGCGCATCGACACGCACGCCTTCAACCTTGGTGAAGTCGCCGCCCACGAACACCGTGCCGCCCGCGACGCGCACCGTGTTGGCGGCGGTGCCGGTGGCGAGCGGGTTCCAGCCGAGCGAGTTGCCCGTGGTGCCATCGACCACCGACAACACCGGCGTGGCGAGCCCGGCGAGTGTGCTGAACTTGCCGTGCACGAACAGCCGGTTGTCCGACGCCACGAGTCCCGTCACCTCGTCGTTGGCACCCGGGTCCCACGCCAGCAGTGCGCCGCTCGTGCCATCGATGGCCGCGAGCCGGTCGCGCGGCTGGCCGCGCACGATGGTGAACAGCCCACCGGCGTAGACCGTG
>JAIOPA010000113.1 GCA_021414165.1 Candidatus Eiseniibacteriota bacterium | reverse complement strand
AGGGCGCGCGCGAGATGGACGTGCTCAAGCGCCTGCTCGAGGGCCCGGCCGGCGAAGCCGAACCGGCCGCACTCGAGCGCTATGCCGTGCTCTGCGATCGCGCACATCGCGTGGCCGACGCCGTGGCTGCACGCGACCGCCTACAGCGCCGCTGGCCCCGCAGCCTCGAGGCCGCCCGCATGGGCACCACGACCAGGCTGGTGACCCCTTGAAGCCCTGCGATGCGCGAGCGATGAGCGAAGCGAAGAGGCTGAAATGACAAGCAGAGGCAAGAACGTATCGGCCCCCGAGGCTTCTGCGGCGGCCAAGACGCCGCTCATGAAGCAGTACCTCGAGACCAAGCGCGATCATCCCGACGCGTTCCTGTTCTTCCTACCTCGAGACCAAGCGCGATCATCCCGACGCGTTCCTGTTCTTCCGCATGGGCGACTTCTACGAGATGTTCTTCGAGGACGCCGTGCGGGCCGCGCAGATCCTGGGCATCACGCTCACGTCGCGGAACAAGAACGATCCCGATCCGATCCCCATGTGCGGGTTCCCGTGGCATCAGCGCGACGGCTATGTGGCGCGTCTGCTGCGCGCCGGGCACAAGGTGGCCATCTGCGATCAGCTCGAGGATCCCGCCCAGGCCAAAGGCATCGTGCAGCGCGGCGTCACCGAGGTGCTCACGCCGGGCTCGGTCACCAGTGACACGTTCCTGGAGGGCGGCGCCAATAACTTCCTGGGCGCGCTGTGGCCGCGGCCCGATCGACTGGGGCTGTGTCTGGCCGATGCGTCCACGGGCGAGATGAAGCTGGCCGAGTGCGACTGGAGCGAGGCTCCGGCCGTGCTCGCGCGCACGCGCGTGGCGGAATGGCTCGTGCCAGAGCCGGTCGAGGAGGTCGTCTCGCCCAAACTCGAAGCTGCACTACTCGGGCTGGGTGGTGCGCGCAGCCGCGTGCCGGTGGCGCGCTACCTCGACGCCTCGCGGCCGCCGTCGCGCTGGAGCCAGACCGTGGCCGACGCGCACGCCGATCTGCCGTTGGCGCTCGCAGCCTCGGCGGCGGCACTCGACTATCTCGACCGCTCGCAGGGTGGCGTGGCCGCGCAGATGACGCGCGTGGAGCGCTGGAGCGAGGATGCCGTGCTGCGTTACGACGCGGCCACCGCGCGTCATCTGGAGTTGTTCACGCCGCAGCCCGGCGGTGAGGCCGCACATACGCTGTGGGCGCACCTCAATGTCTCGGTGACCGCGGCCGGTGGCCGCCGTCTGCGCAGCTTCCTCGAGCGCCCGCTCGCATCCATCGCGGCCATCCAGGCGCGCCAGGAGGCCGTGGCCGCGTGGCTCGCGCCGGATTCGCCGCGCGTGGCGTTCCGCGATGCCCTGCGCGGGCTGCCCGACCTCGAACGCTTGTCGGCGCGCATCGCCTGCGGCAAGGCGACGCCGCGCGATCTGGGCGCGCTGCGCGATGCGTTGCTGCGCTTGCCGGGGCTGCAGGGCACGCTCGGCAGCGGCGCATTCGCCGCGGAGACGCGCGCGCTCACGGCACCACCCGCGCTCGCTGAGAAGCTGCAGCGCGCACTCACCGACGAGCCGCCGGTCGGCGCGCGCGATGGCGGCATCATCCGCGACGGTTTCGATACGCTGCGCGACTCGCTGCACGAGCTGGCGCACTCGGGCAAGCAGTGGATCGCCGATCTCGAGACGCGCGAACGCGAGCGCTCGGGAATCCCGAGCCTCAAGGTCGGCTACAACAAGGTGTTCGGGTTCTATCTCGAGATCACCAATTCGCACCGCGACAAGGTGCCGGCCGACTACGAGCGCCGTCAGACGCTCACGAACGCCGAGCGCTACGTGACGCCCGACTTGAAGGCGCGTGAGTCCGAGGTGCTGGGCGCCGAGGACAAGTTGAAGGCCCGCGAACAGGAGTTGTTCACCACGCTGCGCGAGGAGTGCGCGGTGTACGTGGCAACGCTGCAGACGGTGGCCGATGCGCTCGCGCGGCTCGACGCCACGTCGTCGCTGGCCGAGGCCGCCGCGCGTTACGGCTGGACGCGTCCCGAACTCGAGGACAGCGACCGCCTGCATGCCGAGGGCGTGCGCCACCCGGTCGTGGAGCGCCTGCTGCCGCGCGGGGAGTTCGTGGCCAACGATGTGCGGCTCGATGCGCAGCACCGGCAGGTGGTGTTGCTCACGGGGCCGAACATGGGTGGTAAGAGCACGTACCTGCGGCAGGTGGCGCTGCTCGTGTTGCTCGCGCAGAGCGGCTCGTGGGTGCCCGCCAGCAAGGCGGTCATCGGACTCGTGGACCGCTTGTTCACGCGCGTCGGTGCCGCCGACCGGTTGGGGGCGGGGCAGTCCACGTTCATGGTCGAGATGAGCGAGACCGCCGACATCCTGCGCTCGGCCAGCTCACGATCGTTGGTCCTGCTCGACGAGATCGGCCGCGGCACCGCCACCTACGATGGTCTGGCGCTCGCCTGGGCGGTGACCGAGTACCTGCACGACGCCACGGGCCCGCGGCCGCGCACCATCTTCGCCACGCACTATCACGAGCTCACGCAGTTGTCCGAGCAGCTTCCGCGACTCGCCAACGCGCATGTGGCCGTGAAGGAGTGGGGCGACGGTGTGGTGTTCCTGCATCGCATCGCCGAGGGGCCGGCTGATCGCAGCTACGGTATCCACGTGGCCAAGCTGGCCGGGTTGCCGGCCAGTGTCATCGAGCGCGCCAAGGTGGTGCTGGCCGAGCTCGAACGCGAGCGCACCGTTGAAGAACTGGAGCGCGCCTGCAAGAAACCGCGGCGCGAGGCCGCCGCACCCGCTGCGCTGCCGCTGTTCGACATGGCTGCGCCGGCCGAGCATCCGCTCGCGGACGAGCTGCGCAAGCTCACGCCCGAGGCCATGACGCCGCTGGAAGCATTGCAGCGGCTGGCGGAGTGGAAGAAGCGCTACGGCGCTTGAACTGCGGGAACGCCTAGGCGCGCTTACGGGCCTCGGGGCTCGAGCGCTTACGAGCGGCCTTCGCAGGCGCCTTGCGCATGGGCAGGTGCGTGGCAGGCTCGTGGCTCACGGCACCGGCCTCGGCGATCTGCACCAACGCCGCGATGGGCAGCTTGGGCGACTTGCGCGTCAGCTTGCCGATCTTCTTCTTGCGCCAGGCCAACAGATTCTTCCAGTGCGCGGGGCGGTGGTCCTGCAGCCAGCCCTCTAATGCCTCGGCGGTCCTGAACCACGCGGCCACATCGGACAGCGGCAGCCGGCGCTCGCAGGCGCGTGGGTCGTACTCGCGGCACAGGATCGGGTGCTGGCCATGGATCGAGCAGCGGCCATGCAGGTCGAGCTTGGCGCAGCGCGTCTCGATGTGCAGGAACCAGCGCTCGGGCTTCTCCAGATACACCTCGAGCGTATCGTGGTGCAGCACCCAGACCCACTGGTCGTACTCCCACGCCGAGCGCGGGGCGTCGATCTCGATGCTCACCGTCTCGCAGCAGCGCGCACAGCCTGCGCACAGGTCGGCATTCTCCTGTGCTCCGAGCTGCAGCGAGTCGCGCTTGTCGCTGGCGTAGTTCTCGACCACGCCGTCGTCGGCAGCGGTCGGATCGGGTGGTGCGGCATACAGGCTGGCGAAGCGGGGCTTGGACTTGCTCACTCGCGCCCGCGCGCGCCATCGAGCGTGCCTTCCAGCACCTCGAGGCAGTTCTCATAGCGCCCGAACGACGGCATGAGGTACACGCCATTCGCCAGGTCGCGCGCCTCGGCCAACAGATCGCGGGCCAGTTCCACGCCGACCTTCTGGCCTTCGTTGCCGGCCGCGTGCATGCGCGCACGGATCCAGTCGGGCACCTGGATGCCCGGGACCTCGTTGTGAAGGAACTCGGCATGGCGGAACGACTGCAACGGCAGGATGCCGATGAGCAGCGGCACCTTGGGCATGCCGCCCAGCAGGTCCAGGAAGCGCTTCCAGCTGTCGAGCGTGTAGACCGGCTGCGTCATCACGTACTGCACGCCGGCATCGAGCTTGCGGCGGAATCGCTCCAACTCGGTCTTGAGATCCTCGGCCGTGGGGTTCACGCCACAGCCCACCGCGAACGCGGTGCGGCCACCGATGCTCGAGCCGGCCTGATCGGTGCCCTCGTTCAACTGGCGCACGATCTTGATGAGGCCCACCGAGTCGGTGTCGTAGACGGCGGTCATGTTGGGGTAATCGCCGAGGCTCGGCGGATCACCGGTCAGGCAGAGCACATTGCGCAGCCCCAGCGCGTGCGCGCCGAGCAGCTCGCTCTGCAGCGCCATGAGGTTCCGGTCACGCGTGGTGTAGTGCAGGATCAGTTCCATGTGCGCGGGCAGTTCGCGGCGCATCTGGAACGTGAGCGCCATGGCGCTCATGCGGATGCGTGCCATGGGGCTGTCGGCCACATTGATGCAGTCCACGCCACGCTCGGCCATGAG
>JAIOPA010000121.1 GCA_021414165.1 Candidatus Eiseniibacteriota bacterium | reverse complement strand
CGTGCCCATGTGGGTCGTGCTGTGCAGCTACGGGGCCATCGGGCTCGGCACGCTCTCGGGCGGCTGGCGCATCGTCGAGACCATGGGCATGCGCATCACCAAGCTGCAACCCGTGGGCGGCTTCTGCGCCGAGACCGCGGGCGCCATCGCGCTGTTCGGCGCCAGCTCGCTCGGCATCCCGGTGTCCACCACGCACACCATCACCGGCGCCATCGTGGGCTCCGGAGTGTCCGCTTCGCGCCGACTTTCGGCAGTGAAGTGGGGCGTGGCCTCGCGTATCGTGTGGGCGTGGGTGATCACCATGCCCGCCGCCGCTTTACTTGCCGCCCTGTGTCTGCTCGTGGTCCGCGCCACGGGCATGCACTGACGACTCACCCACACCCTGGAGCCCCCTCCATGCAGATCCTCGAACAACTCGTTGCCGATGCGAAGGTCGACACCACGCAGAACGGCTGGCGCACGCGCCTGCCCAAGCCCGCGCAGCTCACGTTCCCCGCGGGCCAGACGTGGCGTGCGCGCATGAAGACCAGCAAGGGCGAGGTGGTGATCAAGTTGCTCACCGACACCGCCCCCATGCACGCCACCAGCTTCGCGTATCTGGCGCGGCTCGGCTTCTATGACGGCCTGCTGTTCCACCGCGTGATCCCCGAGTTCATGGCACAGGGCGGCTGCCCGCTGGGTAGCGGCACGGGCGGTCCGGGCTATCGCTTCGACGGCGAGTTCGCCCCTGGCGTGCGGCACGACAAGCCGGGCCTCTTGAGCATGGCCAACGCCGGTCCCGGCACCGACGGCAGCCAGTTCTTCCTCACGTTCGTGCCCACGCCGTGGCTCGATGGCAAGCACACCATCTTCGGCGAGGTCGAAGGTGGCGAGGCCGTGCTGCAGGCGCTCGAGGCGTGTGGCTCGTCGTCCGGCCGCACCACCGAGAAGCTCCTCATGGAGAAGGTGACGATCGAGGTCGCCTGAGTCCTTCGCTTCATCCGGCAGTCCACGGAGCCCCCGGTTCGCCGGGGGCTCCGTCTTTTGTACCGCACCCGCGGCGTGCCTGAACGAATGTGAATCGCGATTGTGGTCCGGGGTTTCTCGCATTAACCTACACCGCTCACCCCCCTGACATCGTGCGGAGGAAGTACATGAAGTCGTTGCAGACCCTCAAGACCCGCCTGATCGAGATCGATGACGTGAACAGTGCGGCCAGTCTGCTGCGCTGGGACCAGACCACGTACATGCCGCCGGGGGGCGCGGCGGCGCGTGGGCGTCATCTGGCGACGCTGTCGCGCCTGGCCCACGAGCGCTTCGTGGAGGCCGAGACCGGCCGCCTGCTCGACGCGGCCGCCCAGGAGACGGCGTCGCTGCCGTTCGACTCCGACGAGGCGTCGCTGGTGCGCGTGACGCGGCGCGCCTGGGATCAGGCCGTGAAGATCCCCGGCTCGCTCATCTCCGAGGTACAGGAGCACACGGCCGAGACGTATCAGGCCTGGACCGTGGCGAAGCCGCGGAACGACTTCGCCAGCGTCAGGCCGCTGCTCGAGCGCACGCTCGACCTGTCGCGCCGCATGGCGGACTGCTTCCCCGGCTATGACCACATCGCCGACCCGCTCATCGATGTGTCGGACTACGGCATGAAGGCAGCCACCGTGAAGGCGCTGTTCGCCGAACTGCGCAGCAAGCTCGTGCCGATCGTGCGCGCGATCACGTCGCGGCCGGTCGCCGACGACTCCTGCGTGCGCCAGCACGCGCCCGAGGCACAGCAGCTGGCGTTCGGACTTGAGGTGATCCGGCGCTACGGCTTCGACTTCGAGCGCGGCCGTCAGGACAAGACGCACCATCCGTTCATGACCAAGTTCTCGCTGGGCGACGTGCGCATCACGACGCGTGTGCGCGAGGACGAGATCACCGACGCGCTGTTCTCCACGCTGCACGAGTGCGGCCATGCGCTCTACGAGCTCGGCATCGACCCCGCTCACGAGGGCACGCCGCTCGCGACTGGCACGTCATCCGGCGTGCACGAGAGCCAGTCGCGCCTGTGGGAGAACCTGGTCGGCCGCAGCCGTGGCTTCTGGGAGCACTTCTACCCGCTGCTCCAGAAGACCTTCCCCACCCAGCTCGCGAACGTGTCGCTCGACACGTTGTACCGGGCCATCAACCGCGTCGAGCGCTCGCTCATCCGCACCGATGCCGACGAGGTCACGTACAACCTGCACGTCATGTTGCGCTTCGACCTCGAGCTGGACCTGCTCGAGGGCAAGATCGCGGTGAAGGACCTGGCGCGGATCTGGCGCGAGCGCTTCGAGGCCGACTTCGGCATCGCGGTGCCCGACGACACGCGCGGCGTGCTGCAGGACGTGCACTGGTACGGCGGCACGATCGGCGGCGCGTTCCAGGGCTACACGCTCGGCAACATCCTGTCGGCGCAGTTCTTCGCCACCGCAGTCCGGGCGAACCCCGGCATCCCCGCGGACATCCAGCGCGGCGAGTTCGGCGTGCTGCACGGTTGGCTGCGCGAGAACATCTACCGGCATGGCGCCAAGTTCACCGCGCCCGAGTTGATCGAGCGCGTGACGGGCTCGCCGCTCACGCTGGAGCCCTACCTGGACTACCTGTGGGGCAAGTACCAGCCGCTCTACGACCTGCGTGAGGAAGAACGCGCCGCGGGCGTGCGTTAGCGAACCAGCACGACGCGCTGCACCCGCAGTTCACCCTGCGCGCGCAGCACGGCGAAGTACACACCGGGACCGGCGGGCCGCCCACGGCCCGCCGCCCCGCGCCACACCACGCGGCGCGTCCCGGCCGGCTGCGAGCCCGTGAACAGCGTACCCAGGCGCCGGCCACTGGCATCGAGGATCTCGAGCGAGGCGTTCGTGGCCTGCGGCAACTCGGCCTCGAACGTGACCGCACCGGCCGATGGCTGGGGCGAAGCGAGGGCAAGCCGCAACTCCGGCGCACGTGGCGGCACGCCCACGCTGCTGCCCCCCTTCACGATCGCGAAGCTGTCGCGCACTGCTCCTGCGGCGTCCAGGAATCGTGCCTCGAGCCGCGAGCCCTGCACGTCGAGCACCATGGAGCCCGCGGCCGACAGTGACGTGACCATGCACGGCAATGCCGTGACGCTACCCAACTGCGCGCTGCTGCCCGCGACCGCATACACCGCGCCCTCGAACGGCTGCTGGCCGTGGTGGGCCTTCTGGTAGGCCCCCGAGCCATCGGGACGGCCGTCGCCGGCATCGAGCTTCATGCCGGGCGTGAGCGTGGTGGAGAGCCCGTAGTGGCCGTTGAGCAGATACGAACGCTCGTACACATGGCTGTGACCACACAGCACCAGATCGACACCGGTCGAATCCAGGATCCGCAACACGCGCGTGCGCATGTCGGTCATCTTGCCTTCGCTGTCGAGCGGGTTGTCGGAGTCGTGCGTGCCCTTGGTGTAGGGCGGGTGGTGCCAGAACGCCACCACCCACTCGGCGGTCGTGGCCGCCAGATCGAGCCGCAACCACTGCAGCATGGGGCCGCCGTGCGTGCGGTCGGTGCCCTCGGAGTCGAGCCCGATGAAGTGCACCGGGCCCCAGTCGAACGAGTAGAAAGCCTCGCTGCCGCTCACGACACCCGTGGTCGGACCACTCGCGGGCAACGTGAACAGGTCGTAGTAGTCGTTCCCGGCGCCGGCATAGAGCAGGTCGTGATTGCCGCGCGTGGAGAAGAGCGGCCACTGCCGCATGGCGCGCGGGAACACACCGAAGCAGCCCGTCTGATAGTCCGTGTCGGTGCCCGCCCCGTAGGCGTTGTCGCCCAGCATGAGCCAGAAGTCGGGCGGATGATTCGCGGCGTACGCCTCGAAGCGGTCGCGCACGGCGCGCGACTGCACGTTGTCGAGGCCGGAATCACCCACGATCCACGCGCGCACTGGCACCGCCGCGCCCGCGGCCGGCGGCAGCTTGAACGCGTAGCTCGCATCCGCGGGCGTGAGCAGACCCGCCGTGGTGCCCACCGCGTAGGCGCGAGACGTGCCCGGCGCAAACCCCGTGAGCACGACCTCGTGCTCCGTGACCAACGCGGGGTCGGTGATGCTCACGTCATAGCTGCCCGGTACTGCGCCGTGATCGAGCCGCGTCGAGGCCGCCACGTTGGTGCGCCACCGCACGGTGATGCCACCGGGATTCGCGGACTGCAGGTACGGGCCGCGAGTGATCGCCAGTGCGACCGACGACAACTCGGCATCCCACACCAGGTCGCTGCTCGTGGGCCCGCGCTGATGCAGTTCGATCGCCAGCAGGTTCACACCATCCTGCAGCACGCCCGGCGGGATCGTGAGCGGGATCTCGGCGTACACGCCGCCCTCGAGGATGTTGACCGCCGACGTGCCCCACACGACCGGCCCGGCGGGCATATTCACACGCGCCACCTCGACGCCGTTGAGGTACGCGATGAAGCCGTCGTCATAGTTGACCTGGAACGACAGCGCCTGCACGGCGGCCGCGCTCGGCACCGAGAATGCGCGCCTGAAGTACGTGGTGATCCAGCGATTGTTCACATCGAGTCCGAATGGCACGGGCGTATTGATGTACAGCTCACCATAGCCGAGCACACCGAAGCCCTCCGGCCACAGCGCATCGTCGTAAGGCGAAGTAGCGCCACAGCGAGTTCCGCGCGATCAACGTATCGGCGTGCGACACACCGGCAGACGCCAGCGAGAGCAGCACCACGAGCCACAGCGCGAGTCGCTTCATCGGGGGACTCCTACCAGCGTTGAAGGAGAATGGGGTTCCAGCAGAACGGGATCCGAGAGGCGCGTGTGCAGCCGGGCCTCGAGCGCACGATCGGCCGCGCTCACCGTACGGTGATGGGCAAGCTGTGCGAGCGCGTCGGTCCATGCGGCGCGCGCCTCCCACGGACGCCGCGCACTCGCCAGCACATCACCGCGGCGCGCGAGCCACACCGCATCGGCCGCGCGCTCACCGCGCAAGGCATCGAGCCGCGCGAGTGCGGCATCAAAGCGCCCGAGCGATTGCTCGAGCTCGATGGCCCGCTCGACAAGCGGCCACGCACCGGGCCAGCGCGCGAGGCCCGCATCGAGCACGCGTATCGCGCCCGTGGCGCCCTCGGCGGGACACTCGAGCGCGATGCGCGCACGCAGCAACACGTGCTCGATGCGCACACCCGAACGTGCGGCAAGAAGTGTGTCCGCGAGCAAGGCGGCTTCATGGAAGCGATCCAACCGTGCGAGTGCCTCGACCCGCAGTTCGAGCACGCGCGGATCGCGCTCGCGCGCCGTGTGCGGCCCCAGTGCAGCCAGCGCGCTCGCCGGCTGGCCCTGATCGAGCGCCAACTGCGCGCGACAGCGCGCGAGTGCTGGTTCGTGCGGCGCCAGCGCGGCCACTGAATCGAGCAGCGTCGACGCCTGCACCCAGCGCCCCTCGGCACGAGCGATCCCGGCCTCGTGCAGCCACTGGGTGACCTGCTCGTGGTGATCGCGCGCCGCGGGGCGGTGCATACGCGAAAGCTCGTCGTCGTGCGCAGACGCGACAGACGCGATC
>JAIOPA010000120.1 GCA_021414165.1 Candidatus Eiseniibacteriota bacterium | reverse complement strand
CATCATGGAGCTGCAGGCGCTCATCCGCCGCGTGCCGGTCACCGAGCACGTGGTGCGTTACGCCGTGCGGTTGGCGCGCGCCACGCGCGGTGGCGACGGCGCGCCGGAGTTCGTGAAGCAGTGGGTCAGCTGGGGCGCGGGGCCGCGTGCCTCGCAGTACCTGGTGCTGGGTGCCAAGGCGCGCGCCGTGCTGCATGGGCGCTTCACGCCGGGCATCGAGGACGTGCGTGCCGTGGCGCCGAGCGTGCTGCGGCACCGCGTGGTCACGAACTTCACGGCCGAGGCCGAGGGCATCAAGCCCGACCGGATCATCGCCGACCTGATCGCGAACGTCCCCGCCGAGTAACGCCGCGCTGCGTTGGGCGCGTTCGCGCGCCGCACGCAGTTCTACCTGCCGCTCATGTGAGGAGTCGCGCATGGCCGCTTCATCGAACGTCGAACTCAAGCGCCAGATCGGCCTGTACGCCGCCACGGCGATCACCGTGGGCAACATCATCGGCTCGGGCATCTTCCGCTCGCCCCACTCGGTGGCGCAGGAGCTGCCGGGGTTCACGCCGGTCATCATGGCGTGGATCGTGGGCGGCATCCTGTCCATCTGTGGTGCGCTCGTGCTCACCGAGTTGGCGGTGCGGCATCCCAAGACCGGCGGCCTGTATGTGTTCATCCGCGAGGGCTTCGGCAACGCGTGGGCGTTCACCTTTGGCTGGGCGAACCTGTGGGTCATCAAGCCCACGGTGATCGCCAGCATCGTGAGCGTGTTCGCGCTCTACTTCTGCCAGATCCTGGGCTGGGGCAAGCCGGCCGAGTTCGGCGTGGGCTGCGCGGCGATCGTGCTGCTCACGTTCATCAACTGGCTGGGGGTCAAAGAAGGCGCGGGCACGCAGTCGATCTTCACGACCGCCAAGTTGGCCGGCATCATCGGCCTGTGCATCGCGGCGTTCGCACTGCCCACGACGCACGCGGCCACGGCCATCACCGAGCCGCTCGTGGCCGGCAACGCGGGCCATGCGCTCATGCAGGCGTTCGCGCTGTCCATGATCACCATCTTGTTCGCCTACGACGGCTGGACCGACTCCACGTATGTCGCGGGCGAGGTCGTGAACCCGCAGCGCAACATGCCGATCGCGATCATGGGCGGCACGTGGTTGGTGGTGGCCGTGTACGTGCTCACGAACTTCGCCTACTACCACGTGCTCTCGCCCAACGAGATCGCCAGCTACACGGCGGTAGGCTCCGAGACGATCCACCGGCTCATGGGCGACAACGGCGCGCGCGCGCTGGCGGTACTCGTGGCGGTGTCCACCTTTGGCACCACGAACGGCGCCATCCTCACGGGCCCGCGCGTCACGCAGGCCAGGGCCGCCGACGGCATGCTGTGGAAGGCGCTGGGCGCGGTCGACGCCAAGCGGGAATCGCCTGCTCTGGCGCTGTGGATCCAGGCCGCGCTGTCGTGCGTGTGGCTCTATTTCGCGAACGGCTTCGACGACGTGTCGGGCTGGTTCGTGACCACGTCGTGGCTGTTCTATGGCGTCACCACCGCCACCATCTTCGCGCAGCGCGCCAAGGAGGCCCGCGGCGAGCAGGGCGCGCCCAGCTACCGCACGCCGCTCTATCCGCTCACGCCGATCGTGTTCCTGGTCGTGACGGCGGTGATCATCTGGAGCGACTTCTCGAACAGCGGCGCGATCCCGGGCACGTTCATCCCGCGCGCCATGGCGGGCGTGCTCATCGCCGCGACCGGATTCCCCGTGTACTTCCTGTGGCGCGGCACGAAGCGCGCGTGATCACCACGGCCCACTCATGACCGAACCCCGCGGCACGCACGGCACGGCATCGGGCGCACGCACCGGCTCGGGCGGCTCGCGTCCGGGTGGCGGCGAAGCGCGGCGCTACCTCGACCCAGGCGTGGTCGCGCGGTTGTCGCATCTCGATGTGCGCGCGCGGCTCGTGGTCGAGGGCTTCATCGCCGGCATGCATCGCTCGCCGTTCCATGGCTTCTCGGTGGAGTTCGCCGAGCACCGGCCATACATGCCCGGTGACCCGCTCAAGAACCTGGACTGGAAGGTGCTCGCCAAGAGCGATCGCTATCTGGTGAAGCAGTACACCGAAGAGACCAACCTGCGCGCGCACCTGCTGCTCGACCTGTCGGGCAGCATGGGGTTCCGTTCCGAGCGCGCCTCGTTGAGCAAGCTCGAATACGCCCGCTCGCTGGCGGCCGCACTCGCGTATCTCATGATTGGCCAGCAGGACGCGGTGGGCACCATGCTGTTCGCCGATCACGCGCAGGCCTACGTGCCGCCGCGCTCGGTGCGCTCGCATCTCGATGTCGTCTTGAAGACGCTCGCGCAGGGCACGCCCGCCGGTGGCACGCGCCTCGGCCCGGCGCTGCACGAGCTGGCCGAGCGCATCAAGCGCCGCGGGCTCGTGGTGCTGCTGTCGGACCTGCACGACAAGCCGGCCGAGGTGTTGTCGGGGCTGCAGCACTTCCGACACCGCAATCACGAAGTCATCGTGTTCCACATCCTGGATCCCGACGAGATCGAGTTCCCGTACACCGACGCGACCACGTTCGTGGACATGGAGTCCGGCACGCAGCTCACCACCGAGCCGTGGGAGATCGGCGCGCGTTACCGCGAGAACCTCGAGGCGTGGCGCTCGTATTACTCGCGCTCGTGCCGCGAACAGCGCATCGACTACGTGCCGCTCGACACGCGCACGCCGTTCGACCGCGCGTTGCTGGCCTATCTCGAGAAACGAGCGACCCTGCTGTGATGTTCCGCTCGATCGCCGTGCTGGTGCTGCTCGTGGGGGCCGCCGCGCTGTTCGTGGGCTTGGCGCTGCTGGGGCGTGCGCCCGGTCTGGCCCCGGCCACGCAGCACCTGCGCCGCATGAAGGACCGATTGGATCCGCCACGCGTGTATGACCCGGTCGACATGACGTTCTTTGCCGGCCTGCCGCACCAGCCGCCGCTCGAGGAGCGCAGTGCGATCGAGGGCCGTGGGGTGATCATGCAGGGCTCCATCCAGCGCATGGTGTTGTCGGGCGATGGCGACCTGCACCTGGAGTTGGTCGAGAACGCGCGCACCGCAGCCGACCGCGACACGGCCTATGTGGTCGCCGAGGTCACGCCGCAGTGGCGTTCGGGCTCCAAGGGTTGGTCGTTCGGATCCCTGCTCGCCACGTTCCGCCCCAACCATGGCGGCCGCTCGCCGTGGCCGGCCGGGCCCGCGCAAGTGCGCATCGGCGGCTGGCTCAACTACGACCATCCGTACGATCGCCCCGTGAGCACGTGGCTGCAGTACAAGGGCGCACCGCGCCGCACGGGCTGGGAGATCCATCCGGTCACGTTCATCGAACAGTGGGATGAGCGCACGCAGTCGTGGCAGGAGTTGGCCCGATGAACTTCCTGAATCCGTTGTTCCTGTTCGGGCTGGGCGCTGCCGCGCTGCCGGTGCTGATCCACCTGTTCACGCGCCGCAAGCCGCGCAACGTGCAGTTCCCCTCGCTCGAGTTCCTCACCGAGGTCAATCAGAACGAGATCCGCCGGCTGCGCATCAAGCAGTGGCTGCTCCTGGCGCTGCGCACGCTGGCCGTGGCGCTCCTGGCGCTCGCCATGTCGCGCCCCAGCATGCAGGGCGGCCAGCAGGGCAACGCGGCCAGCACGCTCATCGCGTTGGTCGATGTGTCGGGCAGCATGGGCGCACCCGACGGCGAGGGCCGCCCGCTCACCGCGACCGCGCGTCGCGTGGTCGAGAGCCTGCTCGCCACGCTGGGTCCCGCCGACGAGTTGTTGCTGATCCCGTACGACCGCACGCCGCATCCGGTCTCCGATGCGCCCATCGCCGAGGCCGGCCGGCTGCGCGCGGCCGCACAGGCATTGGTCCCGAGCACATCGGCCACCAACCATGGCGCGGCACTCGAACTGGCGGTGCGCGCGCTCAAGGATTCGCGGTCGTTGAATCGAGAAGTCTTCTGGGTCTCGGACTTCCAGCGCACGGGCTTCGGTGAGCGCGGCTTCGCGCTGCCGCCCGGGCCGTGGGACCGCGCGCGCACGTACCTGGTGCCGTTGGCGCCCAGCAGCCGTGCGAACGCTGCACTCACCGGCGCCTCGTTGGCACCGAGTGCGGACCCCACGCAGCCGCCGGCGCTCGAGGTGGAGGCCTCGTCGTTCGACGCGGTGAGCGGCACGAGCGAGCAGGACTTTGCACTCGAGGCACGCGAACTGGCGGGCACGGCAGGTGCGGGTGCGGTGACCACGCTGGGCCGCGGCTTCGTGGCGTTGGGTGCGCGCGGGGATTCGCGGGCGCTGGTGCCGCTCACGCATGCGCCCGATGCCGGCGGCGAGGTGCTGCTGCCCGACGACGCGCTGGGACTCGACAACCGCCGCGTGTTCGCCGC
>JAIOPA010000119.1 GCA_021414165.1 Candidatus Eiseniibacteriota bacterium | reverse complement strand
TCGACCTGCTCGCGCGCGATGGGCACGAGATCGTCGAGCGTGCCCTCGAGCGCCAGGCGCTTCACCTTGCGAGAGCCCTGCGTGTTCAAGCGCTCGCCAATGAGCAGCGGGCGCGGCTCCTGCTCCAGCGCCACGGCCGTCATGCCCGACGATACGAACCAGCGGCTGCGCCCGGCACGCTTGCGCGGCTTGGCGCTGTGGCCGATGGCCGCGACCAGCGCCTGGATGTGCTCGGGCGTTGTGCCGCAGCAGCCGCCGACGATGTTCACGCCGAACTCCGCGACGAACTCGCGCAGCGACTCGGCGAACGGCTCGGGGCGCATGGGGTACAGCGTACGGCCGCCATCGTTGATGGGCAGACCGGCGTTGGGGATGCAGTGCACCGGTGTGCTGGCGTTCTCGCACAGGTAACGCACGGCATCGCGCATGAGGTCGGGACCGGTCGAGCAGTTGAGCCCGATCACATCGACGTGCAGCGCCTCGAGCGTGGCGAGCGCACCGCGATAGTCGGTACCGAGCAGCATGCGGCCCGTGGGGTCCAGCGTGATCGAGCACTGGATGGGCACCTTGCGGCCCACGAGCGCCATGGCCTCGCGGCTCGCCAGGATCTGCGCCTTCATCTCCAGGATGTCCTGGCAGGTCTCGAGGATCAGCACGTCGGCGCCGCCCTCGAGCAGCCCCTGCGCCTGATCGCGGAACGACGGCACGAGGTCGGCGAAGCTGAGCTTGCCGAGGTCCGGGTCCTCGGACGACGGCAGGAATCCCGACGGGCCCATGGAGCCGGCCACGAAGCGCGGCCGTCCGTCCTTGGCCTCGAAGCGGTCGGCCACCCGGCGGCCGGCAGCGGCGGCGGAGCGGTTCAGCTCGACCGTGCGGTCGGCCAGGTCCCATTCCTCGAGGCGCGTGCGCGAGGCCTGGAACGTGTTCGTCTCCACGACGTCGGCACCCACCTCGAAGTACGCGGCATGAATGGCCTCGACCACGTCGACGCGCGTGAGCGACAGGTAGTCGATGCAGCCTTCCCAGCGCTTGCCGCCAAAGTCCTCGGCGGTGAGTTCCCGCGCCTGGACCTGCGTGCCCATACCACCGTCAAAGAAGAGAACGCGCTCGCGCAGCTGTTCGAGGAACCGGCTCATGGATCGGGGTTGCTCCCGGGCCGCCTGGCCCATGCCTACAAGGAAGGTTGACCCCGGATGCTAGAGGCGTTGACCGGGCCGCGCAAACGCTCGCGAAGCGCATTCCGGCTGCGTTCCACGCGTATGCCAGCGCCACGGAACCGCCATCTCGCCGGAATGTGATTCACATCCTGCGCCTTGACTTTTCTGTATACCCAGCGATTAATGACCGGCATGTTGCGCTCCCTTGCTCTACTTCGACACGGCCTTGCGACCGGACAGGCGCCCACGGCGGCATTGCTGCCCGAGGGCGGCGCCTATCTGCGCCGCTTGGCCGCCGTGCTCGCGGCCGACGGCTGGGCGCCCAAGCGCGTGTTCTGCAGCCCCTATGTGCGGGCGCGCGATTCGGCCGAGATCATGGTGCGTGCGCTG
>JAIOPA010000118.1 GCA_021414165.1 Candidatus Eiseniibacteriota bacterium | reverse complement strand
CCGGCTGTGGTGCTGCGCTGCGCGAGACCGGGCACTTGCTACCCGGCGATGCCGCGGCCGCGCACCTGAGCGAGAAGACGCGCGACATCGCGGAGGTGCTGGCGTACTACAACCTGCCCGTGCCGCCCGTGGCGCTGCATGCGAGCGGCGATGCCGCGCGGCCGCTGCGCGTCACGTACCACGACGCGTGTCATCTGGCGCATGCGCAGCGCGTGCGCGACGCCCCGCGGCGGCTGTTGCGTTCGCTGCCCGGCGTGGAGCTGGTGGCACTGCCGAATGCCGATTGGTGCTGCGGCAGCGCAGGTGTGTACAACCTCACGCATCCCGACATGGCCGACGCGCAGCTCGTGGGCAAGCTCGACTCCGTGGCGAGCGTGGCCCCCGATGTGGTGGTGGCCTCGAACCCCGGCTGCCTGCTGCATATGGACCGCGGCGCCAGCGAACGCGGCATGACCCCGCGCTTCGTGCATCTGGTGGAGTTGTTGGGCGAGGCCTACCCCGCCCCCGGGACTCCGCGCGCGTGACGCCGCCCAAGCTGTCGCGGCGTGCCGTGGCCGCCGCGTTCCTGGAACGCCAATGGCTCGACAAGCCGCGCGGCCGGCGGCTCACCGCCACCACGCTGGCCGACTTCGTGAGCGAGACCTGCGGGCTGCAGATCGACTCGGTGAACGTGATCGACCGCGCGCATCAGATCACACTGTGGAGCCGGTTCGGCACGTACGACCGCGCCGCACTCGAGCGGCTCACGTACAGGAAGCGCGTGCTGTTCGAGTACCTCACGCACGTCGCGTGTTTCGTGGCCAGCCGTGACCTACCGCTGCACGCCGCGGTCATGGCCGACACGCCCGCGCGCTTCGACCGGCGCTATAAAGGTTGGCGCAAGCGCTACGCCACCACGATCGAGTCGGTCGAGGCCGCGATCCGCGAGCGCGGCATGCGCCGCCCCATGGCGAACGCCGACTTCGAGCGCCCCGCCGGCACCGCCAAGCACGCCGGCTGGTGGGACTGGAAGCCCGCGCAGCACGCGTTGGATTTTCTACAGAAGGCCGGCCGCATCGGCGTGCACTCGCGCGTGCACTTCCACAAGCGCTACGTGGCCATGGACGCCATGCTGCCCGCGATCGCCCAGACGAAGCCGCTCACGCTGGAACACATGTGGCGCGAGCGCATGCTGCGCTCCCTCGCCGCCATGGGTGCCGCGAGCCGCACCGACCTGGCGCGCTACTGGACGTGGCCCGGCTGGGCCGCACCCGCCCAGCGCGCCACGCTGGCCGCGCTGGTGGCCGAGGGCCTGGTGAGCGAAGTGGCCGTGGAAGGCGAGAAGGCGCACTGGTTCGCACGCACCGAGGACCTACCGTCGCTGGAGCGCGCGCACCGCAAACGCGCACCGTCCACCGGCACCACGCTGCTCTGCCCGTTCGACAGCTTCCTGTGGCACCGCGAGCGCGTGCTGGCGCTGTGGGACTACCACTACCGCATCGAGATCTACGTCCCCGCCGCCCAGCGCAAGCACGGCTACTACACACTGCCGCTCCTGCACGACGGCCACCTGATCGGCCGCGTCGACCTGAAGACACATCGCGAGGACAACGTGCTCGAGGCGAGGCATGTGCACTTCGAGCCCTGGTTCGCCCAGGAGAGCGCGCCCCCCGGCGTGTCATGGGGTGCGATCGATGTAGATGCCGCGTTGGCGGGGTTGGTCGATTCGTTGCGGTCGTTGGCGGAGCATGTCGGGGTGGAACGAGTCTCGATCTCCAAGACCTCGCCGTCACGATACTTGTCGCCATTGCGGAGCCTGTTGCGCTAGCCACCCCAAGCGCTCCTCAACGAGTTCGCGCGCGAGCGAAGCGATGCGCGCCGCCCCCCAGTGGTGACACGCACTGCCAGACAAGGTGCCAAGCCAGCTGCGGTAGCCAAGAGGGCGTGCGGAGTCCCGTTCACCCCCTCCCCCGAGGGGGCACTCGTATGTTCGCAGAAGGGACGAGGCGAACGCTTCTGGTAGTCGAGCGCGGGGTGTGTGTGGCATCGGGGCTGAGGGCAGCACGCGAGCAGTTGTTTGCCCATGGATGGGCAAACAACGCCCGCGAGCGTCAGGGAGGACGGGCCAGGATGGCCCGGCCGACCGGTGCCCTCTGCCACGATGCCGCACACGCCCCAGAGCGACGCACTACCCGGAACCCGCACGCCCCAGAGCGACGCACTACCCCCGAAGCAACGCCCCGTTGTAACGTGGAACGCACGATATGAAGCGCCTACTCAAATACTCAGCCTACGCCGCCCTAGCCCTCATCGCCGCCACACTGCTGGCCTCCGCGATCGGCCTACTGCTGCCTAGACGCCACACCGCAGCCTCCAGCCTCGTCGTCCATCGCCCCGCCGAAGACGTCTGGCTCGCGATCACCGATATCGCCAGCCAGCCGCAGTGGCGCACCGATCTCAACTCGGCCGAGCGCCTGCCCGATCACGATGGCCGGCAGGTGTGGCTGCAGCGCACGGACATGGGCGACTGGACGCTCGAGCTCACGCGCACGGAACCCACGCGGTTGCTCGTGGCGACCGTGGCCGACAGCACGCAGGGCTTTGGCGGCACGTGGACCTACGAGCTCGATCAGGACGACGAGCGCACCGTGCTGCGCATCACCGA
>JAIOPA010000160.1 GCA_021414165.1 Candidatus Eiseniibacteriota bacterium | reverse complement strand
GGTCGGGACCGTACGATCCTTGCGTCCGGGATTCGCAGCGCCCTTCAAGCCGGCGGCGCCATGGCAGGTGAAGCAGCCCTGCGACCCGGCCAGACGACGGCCACGCTCAGCCGGCGGCAACTGCGGCCGCGCGATGAACAGGTAGGCCGCGGTGCCGAGCGCGAACGCGAGCAGTGCGATGCGGAGCAGACGCATGCGGGTGAGCCTCCAAAAGCGAACGCGCGGGAGCCCGAAGGTCCCCGCGCGTCCAGACAGCGCTTACTTCGCGGCCGCGACGCCCGTGACCGTGATGCCCTTGACGCCACCACGCTCGGCCAGCGTGCCCGTGATGACCGCCATCGTGCCGGCCATCTCCTTCGCCTTGTTGTAGGCGTCGGCGTTGTCGTGCGGAGGCGTGAGCAGGATGGCCTTGCCGTCCTTGGTGAGCAGCATGATCGGCATGCCATTCGCGGCGCACTTCACGGCGCACTCGGTGTGCTTCGGGCCCTGCGCGGCGTGGCCCAGGTAGCAGCCCGCGTCCAGGATCTCGCCCGTCCAGCTGGTCGCCTTGGCCGAGGAATCCATGCCCTTCATCTTGTGACCGGCGTGCTCATCGGCAGCGAACGCAACGGCAGCCACGACGACGAGCGAACAGACCGCGAGGATGGAGATGAAACGCTTCATGGGTGGAACCCTCCTTTGAGGATGGCATCCCGCGCATGGAGCGCGGGACGTACTGCGGACCTGAGGACGCGTCAGCTTCCGTGTGTCACGTCGTGCGCCGGTGGACGGAAGCCTCCACACCGGCGCGGGCGATCACGTCAGTTCCAGATAGCGCAGGTCGAGTGGCGCATACAGCCCGCCCCCCTGCCCGCCGAACCAATCCTTGCCGCGGCGCAGCGACTCGCTCGGGACGTCGATGACCGGGAGTCCCAGTTCCTCGACCGCCGCGATGCGCGACGTGGTCGGCAAGGCGTAGCGCTCACTGCCCAGATAATCCTCGAACTCATCGAGCGTCCACGCGAACAGCGCGTCGGGCTCCCACACCAACTGCACATCGCGGCCCTTCAACAGATCCGGCGGATCGTCGGGCGCGGCGGGCTCCAGACGGCCCACGGCGCAGCAGTCGCAACCGAACCAGAAATCGAGCTCGCCCTTGACCACCAGGTTCTGCGAGACCCGCGCCTCGGTGGGCGCGTCATGCCACACGTTGCCGAGCAACTCGCTCATGGCGAACAGATAGCGCAGCAGCGCGCGCGGATCGTCGGACGCCGCACCACGCATGCCGGTCGAGAGCACACGCAGATTGCGGATCGCCTCGAGCCGCACCCAGGGCGAACGGCGGTTCGTGAGCGCGGTGAGGTTATGCAGTGCCCCCTCGACGCGCTCGCGCACCACGGCGAGCAACTCGTCGAACGTACCGTCACCCTTATCGAGGAACTCGACCGTACGGCGCATCGCCTGGTTGAGCGGCAGGTAAGCGGCGCGCAGCGTGGCCCAATCCTCGGTCAGACGCTGTTTGGCGATGACATCCCAATCCGCCATGGGGGTCCCTTTCGGCCGGTGCGAGTGCGGGCTCCGCGGTGCGCGGAGCAGGTGCCAACCGGAGTATGGACACCCCGCAATACGGGGGTCAACCCAACCTGTGACGTCGTGACAGAGGGTTCACAAACGGCCCGCCGGGTCGTTCAGTTCGCCTTGCCCGCCGGGGCCGGTGGGGCCTCGACCGCGATCCGGGTTCCGGACTCTGAAGATGCACGGCAGGCGTCGAGTGCGCACTGCACGGGCACGGCGTCGGCCGCGAAGCTCGGGCTGAGCGGCTCGCCATGGCGGATCGCGCGGTGCAACCGGTCGACCATCACGCCGAATGGGGCGAGCAGCGCGGGGTCCTTGTCGTCGTGGGCCAGCGCGAACTCCGCCGGGGTCGTGAGCAACTCCGGCTCCTTGCCCGCCTCGAGCCGCCAGAGCGAGTAGCCGCTCTCGTCCCAACGCAGCGTGGCCTCTTCACCGTGCACCTCGAAGCGCTCCCAACGGTACGGCACCGCCGCGGACAGATCGATGATCGCCGTGGCACCGCCCGCGAACGTGTAATGGATGGTGCACGCGTCATCGGCGGTGGCGGTGTCGCTGCCGCGCTTGGGCTGATCGGTGCGCACGCTGGCCAGCACGCTCGTGGGCTCACCGAGCATCGTGCGCAGGCAGTCGGTGTGATGCGAACCCAGCGCGCCCAGGATGCCACCGCCGCGCTTGGCGTCGGCGAGCCACGTCATGGGGCGTGAATCCGCACGCGCCCAGATCGGATAGCGGCCCAGGATCTCGACCCGGCGCACGCGGCCGATCGCCCCCGAGCGCACGAGCGCCAGGGCATGCGCGCGCGCCGGGAAGAAGCGGAACTCGTGATTGATGCCGGCCACCTTGCCGGCCGCGAGCGCGGCGTCGCGCATGGCGACCGCCTGCCAGCGGTTCATGGCGGTCGGCTTCTCGCAGTGCACGTGTGCGCCGGACTCGATCGCGGCCAGGAACATGTCGTGGTGCAGATCGACCGGCGTCGCGATGCT
>JAIOPA010000159.1 GCA_021414165.1 Candidatus Eiseniibacteriota bacterium | reverse complement strand
GAGTCGCCCGTCGTGGGCACCGATGGCCTCGTGGCCGATGGGCTGGTGCGCTACTACGGCAAGTGGAAGGTCGTGCAGGGCGTCTCGCTGCAGGTCCGCCGCGGCGAGGTCGTGGGCCTGCTGGGCCCCAATGGCGCCGGCAAGAGCACCACGTTCCACATGATCGTGGGGCTGTTGCGGCCCAACGAGGGCGCGATCCGGCTCGATGGCAAGGACATCACGCGCGAGCCCGTGTACCGGCGTGCGCGGCTGGGCCTCGGCTATCTGGCGCAGGACCCGAGCATCTTTCGCCGGCTCACGGTGCGCGAGAACGTCATGGCGGTGCTGGAGACCATGCCGCTCACGAAGCAGCAGCGCGAGGAACGGCTCGAGGAACTGCTCGCCGACCTCAACCTGACGCATCTGGCGAACCGCCACGCGCACAAGCTGTCGGGTGGCGAGCGCCGGCGCGTCGAGATCACGCGCGCGCTGTCGCGCCAGCCGTCGTTCCTGTTGCTCGACGAGCCGTTCGTGGGTATCGACCCGATCGCGGTCGAGGAGATCCAGGAGATCATCGGCCGTCTGCGCGCGCGCGGGCTCGGCCTGTTGATCACCGACCACAACGTTCGCGTGACGCTCAACACGACCGATCGCAGCTACATCATGTTCGATGGCCGTATCCAGCTGGCCGGCTCGCCGCAAGAGTTGGCCGACAATCCGCTGGCCCGGCAGTACTACCTGGGTGAAGGATTCACCCTTTAAGCATCCCGTTCCGAGGCCGACGCCATGGAAATGAAACACTCGCTCCACCTGTCGCAGACCCAGAAGCTCATCATGACGCCGCGGCTGCAGCAGGCTCTCAAGCTGCTGCAGGTGCCGACGCTCGAGCTGCAGCAGATCCTCAAGCAGGAGGTGTTGCAGAACCCCTTGCTCGAGGAGGTCGACGAGGTCACGGAGCAAGAGGACATCGACCGCGAGTCCTCGGCCGACGAGCAGAACAACGAGGAGTCGGCGGACCCGGCAGAAGAGGATCCGATCGACTGGTCGGACTATCTGCAGGACGGCAACCTCGATCGCACGTATGTGCCGCAGAGCGAGACGAGCATGGAGTTCCTCGAGAAGGTGCCGGTCACGCGTACGACGCTGGCCGAGAGCCTCATCGAGCAGCTGCACTTCCTGAACCTGCCCGAGGAGTCGATCCGCGTGGCCGAGTTCCTGGTGGGTTCGCTCGATGACCGCGGTTGGGTCGTGACGCCGATGGACGAGATCGTGGACTCGCTGGGCATCCCGGCCGAGGACATCGAGAAGGTGCTGCGCGTGGTGCAGGCGCTGGAGCCGGCCGGCGTGGGCGCGCGCGATCTGCGCGAGTGCCTGCTCATCCAGCTCGAGGCGCGTGGCGACCGCGACACGCTGCCGTGGCGCATGATCCATGACTGCTTCGATCATCTCGTGAACCGCCGCTTCCCCGAGATCGCGCGCGTGCTCAAGGTCACGGTGCAGGAGGTGCAGGCCGCCTCCGACGAGATCGCCACGCTCAATCCGCGTCCGGGTACCAGCGTGTCGGCCGAGGATCCCAAGTACGTGACGCCCGACCTGCTCGTGGAGCGCGTCGACGACGAGTACATGGTCATGCTCAACGACCGCAATGTGCCGCGTCTGCGCATCTCGTCGACCTACGAGGGCGTGATCGCCGCGAACAAGAAGAAGCCGGACGCCACGACTGAGCAGAAGCAGACCCGCGAGTACATCCAGGGCAAACTGGCGTCGGCCAAGTGGCTCATCCAGACCATCGAGCAGCGCCGCCGCACCATGATCAAGGTCATGAACTGCATCGTGCGCGAGCAGCGCGAGTTCTTCGACAAGGGCATCGCGTTCCTGCGCCCGCTCACGCTGGCGGCCGTGGCGCGCCAGATCGACATGCACGAGTCCACGGTGAGCCGTGTCTGCAGCGGCAAGTACGTGCAGACGCCCCGTGGCGTGTTCGAGTTGAAGTTCTTCTTCTCGAGCGGCCTCGCGACCGACGATGGCGAGGATGTCTCGGCGCGTACGGCGAAGGACATCATCAAGGGGTTGATCGACGAAGAGGACAAGACCGATCCGCTGTCGGATCAGCGTATCGCTGAACTGCTCCACGAGAAGGGCCTGCAGATCGCCCGCCGCACGGTGGCCAAGTATCGCGAGCAACTCCAGATCCTGCCCGCCCGGCTCCGCCGGCGCGTGGCCTGAAGTCCCCCTCACGCCGCGCGTCCATGACGGACGCGTAGGGGAGTGACCTGTGCAGATCCACGTGACCGCCCGTCATTGCGAGATCGGACCCGAGCTTCGTGCCTATGCCGAGCAGCGCCTGTCCAGGCTCAACAAGTACGACGCCGGGATCCGCGAGATCCGCGTGATCGTGTCGCATGAGCGCAAGCTGCACACGGTGGAACTCACGCTGCACGCGCATGGCGAGGACTTCGTGATCACGGAGTCGAACATCGAGGCGGGCGCCGCACTCGAGCACGCCGCGGACCGGCTCGAGGAGCGCATCCGCCGCGCCAAGGACAAGCGCGTGAACGCGCCCCGCCGCGAAGGCCGTGGTGACGATCCGATCCCCGCCAAGCCGGAAGCCGTGGACGATACCGATGACGAGGCGTGAGACGTCGCTCAAATCGCTGAGCGTGGCGCGGCTGTACGAGGATCAGCGCGAGGACCTGCAGATCGAACTGCTGTCCGAGTCGCTCGCCTCGCGCGCCGAGATCACGGTGAGCGATATCAATCGCCCCGGTATGGCGTTGATGGGCTTCGTCGAGAACTTCCTGCCCGAGCGTATCCAGATCCTGGCGCAGACCGAGCTCACGTACCTGGCCACGCTGTCGCCCGAGGGTGTGAAGTCGGCCATCGACCGGCTGTTCCAGTTCTCGATGCCGCTGATCGTGGTGTGCAAGGGCCTCGAGGTGCCGCCGTATCTGGTGAAGCGTGCGAACGAGACGCAGGTGCCGCTGCTGCGCACGCCGCAGAGCACCACGCCGTTCATCCACTCGCTCACTGCGTACCTGGACCACATGTTCGCGCCGAGCACCAACGTGCACGGCTCGCTGGTCGACGTGTACGGCTGCGGTCTGCTGTTCACCGGGCGTAGCGCGATCGGTAAGTCCGAGACCGCACTCGACCTGGTCGAGCGTGGCCATCGGCTGGTGGCCGACGACGTGGTCACGATCACGCGCCGCCATGGCGACGTGCTCATTGGCACCGGCAATCAGCTGTTGCGGCACCACATGGAGATCCGCGGTCTCGGCATCATCGACGTGCAGAGCATCTTCGGGATCCGCTCGATCCGCCTGCAGAAGCGCGTCGAGGTCGAGGTGAGCCTGGCCGAGTGGTCGGACACCGAGGACTACGAGCGCGTGGGACTCGATGAGACCAAGACGAAGATCCTGGGCGTCGAGGTGCCGCTCGTGCGCGTGCCGATCACGCCCGGCAAGAACATCACGGTCATCGCCGAGGTGATCGCGCTGCACTATCTGGTCAAGGTGTATGGCGGTTATTCGCCCGCTGAGAAGCTCAATCAGCACATGCTCGAGGTCATGAAGCGCAAGAGCGCGGCCAAGGCCTGGGTGCGAGAGGACACGGAGTGATGAGCGAGCCGACCGGTGTGACCGTTCCTGCGCTCATCGTGACGCATGCCGATCTCGGCCAAGCGCTGGTGCGCGCGGCCGAGAAGGTGGTGGGCACGGTCGAGGGCGTCACGCTGCTCTCGAACGAGGGCCGCTCGCGTGCCGATCTCGAGCAGGCGATCGAGGATCTGGTGCAGGGCTGGACGGCCGGTGGGCTGTTGCTCACGGACTTCTGGGGTGGCTCGTGCCACACCTGCGGCGCATCCGCGGCACGCCGGCATGGCGAGGTCGTGATCGTGACCGGCATCAATCTGCCGCTGCTCCTGGACTTCCTGCACAACCGCGACAAGCACTCGCCCGCGGAACTCGCCGAGCGTCTGCAGCAGAAGGGCCGCGACAGCATCCGCGTGCAGCGGGGCGTGAGCGCGTGAGCTGGGTCCTGCATCGCATCGATGACCGCTTGATCCATGGCCAGGTGCTGGTGGCCTGGGGCGCACGCATGTCGCCGGCGCGCATCTGGGTGGTCGACGACGCGGTGGCCGCGAGCGATTGGGAACGCGACCTGTTCCGCGAGTCCGCGCCCGGCATCGACGTGCACGTGGTGAGCGTGGTGGACGCCGCGGCCGCACATGCCGCCGAGGCTGCCGCAGCGGGTGCGGCGTTCCTGTTGGTGCGCGATCTCGCGACCGCACGCCGCCTGGTCGAGGCCGGTGCGCACGTGGCCGACTGGAACGTGGGCGGGCTGCACTACGCGGCCGGCAAGGACAAGGTGAACGACTACGTCTATCTGGACGCGGCGGATCGCGCGGATGCGCGTGTCCTGCTCGCGGCCGGCTCCGGGCTGGTGGTGCAGGACGTGCCCGCCTCGCGCCCGCAGACGCTGGCGGCGCTGGATGCCGCACTGACCGCGTGAAGCTCCCGCTCCTCGGCACGCTCATCGCGGGCGGTCTCGCCACGCTCGACGCCACGCCCGTCGCACAGACGCTGGCGTCGCAGCCGTTGGTCACCGCCACGCTGCTCGGCGCGCTGTGGGGTGACTGGAGCACGGCCATGGCGGTGGGCACGGTGCTGCAGATCATGGCGGCGAGCACGTTGCCCATTGGCGCGCGCACGCCCGAGGACTACGCCATCGGTGGCGTGGTCGGCGCGGGGGTGGCGCTCACCATTGCCTCGCAGGCGCCCTACGAGCAGGTGCGGCAGGCCGCTTCGTTGGTGGGCGTGCTCGCGGGCTTCGTGGCCGCCACGGCCGGTGTGCCGTTGCTGCGCGCACAGCGCCGCTGGAACGAGGGACTGGCGCGCTGGTGCGAGGCCGAGCTGCGTGCGGGCCGCGAGGGCGCGCTGTCGCAGGTGCACGTGGCCGCGATCGCGCTGGCGTTCGCGATTGGTCTGGCGCACTGCGGCGTGTGGCTCGGCATCGGTGGCCTGCTCGCGCCGCACGTGGCGCGTGAGTCTCTGCGGCTGGCGGGTGCGTGGCACCTGCTGCAGCCGCTCTGGTTGGGCTTCGGCTTCGCGCAACTGCTGCACGCGTTCGTGCAGCGTCGCATCGAGCGCGCGGGTGTATTCGCGGCGGCACTCGTGGGCGCATGGCTCGTGATCGTGGCGGGTGGGCCATGAGCCGCATCTCGCGCATGACGTTGTTCATGGTGGGCTTCCGGGCGCACCTGCTGCAGGCCGTGTGGAACTTCGAGCGCCAGCAGGGGATCGGCTGGGCGTTCGCGTTGGCGCCGGTACTCGAGCGGCTCTACCCGGATCGCGCCACGCGCACCGAGCGGCTGGCCGAGCACACCGCGTACTTCAATACCCAGCCCACGCTGGCGTCCTTTGCGCTGGGTGCCGCGGCGCGCGTCGAGGAGGCGCGTGCGGCGGGACAGGGCGATGCCGCCTCCATGGCGCGGCTCAAGTCGGCCTTGGGCTCGACCTACGCTGCGCTCGGCGACCGGCTGTTCTGGTTCACGCTGCGGCCGTTCGCGGCCGCCTGCGGCGTGCTGCTGGCGCTCACCCGGCCGCAGTCCATGAGCGGCGCGCTGGTGCTGTGGCTGGTCTACGCGCTGCCGCATGTGGGGCTGCGCGCCATGGGCGTGCTGTGGGGCTATGAACAGGGCCCCGGCGTGCTCTCGGGCGCGTTCCGCGAGCGCCTGGAGTGGGTCGTGCGCGTCCTTGGCGTGCTCGGCTGCGCGGTGCTCGGGGTGGTGTTCGCCTGGTCGCTCGCCCCCGGAGGCGAGCCCCGGCCAATCGCGGTACAGTGCGCGCTCGCCGGTGGGCTGGGGTTGGGACTCCTGACCGCCCAGCGCGCTCGCCCATCGCCCACGCGGTGGGCGCTCGTACTCGGCATCCTGGGGCTATGGTTGGCCCTGCGCCGGTAGTTCCGTCTCGGAGGACGTGTGGCAGAGATCCAATTGCTCATCCGTAACCAGCTCGGGCTGCATGCCCGGGCGTGCGCTTTGTTCGTGAAGACCTCTTCCAAGTTCAAGTCCGAGGTGTTCGTCTCTCGTGACGACCTCGAGGTGAACGGCAAGAGCATCATGGGTGTCATGATGCTGGCCGCCGAGGAGGGCTCCACGATCACCGTGCGCGCGAACGGACCCGATGAGCAGGAGGCCCTGGCGGCGCTCAAGGAACTGGTCGACGGGAAGTTCGGGGGAGAGCCTTGATCCTCCAGGGTATCGCTGCCTCTCCAGGTGTCGCGGTCGGGCCGGTGCTCCGCTTGGAGCCCGAGGTGTTCGCCGTACGCGAGACCGAGATCGAGGCGAGCCTCCTGGAGGCCGAGATCACCTCGTTCAAGGGCGCGCTCGAGGCCTCCCGCCGCGACCTGACCGCCATCCGTGACGGCATCGCCGCCGAACTCGGCGAGGACGAGGCGCGCATCTATGACGCGCACCTCATGATCCTCGACGACCCGGACATGATCCAGGCCGTCGAGCGAGGCGTGCGCGACCGGCACCGGAACGCCGCGTGGGTCTTCGCGGGTGTGATGAGCTCGGTGGCCGCGCGCTTCGAGAACCTGGCCGACGAGTACCTGCGCGAACGCCGCAGCGACATCCTGGATTGCGAGCGCCGCGTGCTGCGTCATCTGCTGGGCGCCGACCGCCGTACGCTCGGCGATCTGTCCGAGCCCATGGTGATCGTGGCGCATGATCTGGGCCCGAGCGAGGTGGCCATGCTGCCGCGCGGCAAGGTGCTCGCGTTCGTGCTCGAGGTGGGTGGCCGCACGTCGCACGGCGCGATCGTGGCGCGTGGCCGCGGCATCCCCGCGGTGGTGAGCGTGAAGGGCGCCCTGCAGTCGGTGCACTCGGGCGATCGTGCAGCGGTCGATGGCTTCGCGGGCACGGTCGAGGTGAACCCCGACGAGGCGCGCGCCACATTCTATCGCCGCCGGCTCGAGAAGCTGCGGCTCCAGGCCGGCGCGCTGCAGGCCATGATGGCGCAGCCCGCCGAGACACTGGATGGCCGCCGCATCGAGCTGGGCGCCAACCTGGAGCTGCCGAGCGACGCGCCCATGGCGCTCGAGGCTGGCGCCGACGGCATTGGCCTGTTCCGCACCGAGTTCTTCTATCTGAACCGCGTCGACCTGCCCTCGGAAGAGGAGCAGTACCAGGCGTACCGCGGCGTGTGCGAGAGCATGGCCGGCAAGCCCGTGATCTTCCGCACCATGGACCTGGGTGGCGACAAGGTCGCGAGCTACCTGGGCATGACGCACGAGACCAACCCGTTCCTGGGGCTACGCGGCATCCGCTTGGCGCTCGCGAGCCCCGAGATGTTCCGCACGCAGATCCGGGCGATCTATCGCGCCTCGGCGCATGGCCGCGTGCGCATGATGTTCCCCATGGTGTCGAGCGTCGAGGAACTGGCGCGTGCGCTCGAGCTGCGTGACTCGGTGTTGGCCGACCTGGCGCGCGAGGGCATCGCGCACGATCCCACGGTCGAGACCGGCATCATGATCGAGACGCCGAGCGCGGTGTGGATGGCCGATGCACTGGCCAAGCACTCGGCGTTCTTCTCGATCGGCTCCAACGATCTCATTCAATACACGCTCGCCATGGACCGCGACAACGAACGGCTCGCGCACCTGTACGAACCGTTGGACCCCGCCGTGCTGCGCAGCATCGACCACACCGTGAAGGCCGCGCATGCCGCGGGCCGCTGGGTGGGCGTGTGCGGCGAGATGGCCGGCGACCCGCACACGGCCGCACTGCTCGTGGGCCTGGGCGTCGATGAGCTGTCGGTGAGCTGTTACGACCTGCCGCGCGTGAAGGCCGCACTGCGTTCCGTGCGGCACGACACGTTGCGTGCGCTGGCGCAGGAAGCGCTGGCGTGTCCGTCGGCGGCACCCGTGCGCGCGCTGGTGCGCGAGCGTGTGGATGCCATGATGCCGAGCTATCTGGCGATCGACCGCGAACGCTCGAGCAAGCCGGGCGCGAACGACGCCGCTACTTCTTAAGGGAAGACTGCTCATGAGTCCGATCTCTCTGGAACCCCCGTACGGCGCGCGTGACCCCAAGGACATGGCCGCGCTGGTCGATGCGCTGCCCGATCATCTGGAGCAGTCGCTCGCGCGCCTGGCCGCCGCGCCGTGGCGGCCGCAGGTGGCCGACCCCACGCTGCTCGCCGTGGGCGGCATGGGCGGCTCGGCCATCGCGGGCGAGCTCACGGCGGCCGCCTTCGCCGACGTGCTGCCGCGCCCCATGCTGGTGGTGCGCGACTACCGCTGGCCGGCCTCGGTCCAGCCGGGCGCGCTGGCGGTGTTGTCGAGCAACAGTGGCAACACCGAGGAGACGTTGGCGCTGGCCGCCCAGGCGGTCGAGCGCAAGGTCGCCTGCGTGGCCATGGCGAGCGGGGGAGCGCTGGCGAGCGAGGCCGCCACGCATGGCTGGCCGCTGCACACCGTGCCGGGCGGCATGCCGCCAAGGGCCGCGCTGTTCCACGCCTGGGTGCCGCTCACGACGCTCGTGCACGAGCTGGGCTGGGCCCCGGACCCGGTGCCCGCGTGGCGCGAGGCACTGGCGCTCATGCGCCGCCAGCAGGCCGTGCTGGGCACCGCGGTGGGCGAGGCGTCCAACCCGGCCAAGCAGCTCGCCCGGGCGGTCGCGGGCAAGACGCTGTTCGTGTATTCGGGCCCGGGCGCGCTGGCCGCGGTGGCTGCGCGCTGGAGGCAACAGCTCAACGAAAATGCTAAGGTGCTCGCCCATTCCGCAGTGGTGCCCGAGCTCAATCACAACGAGATCGTCGGCTGGCAGATGCGCAGTCCCGCCACCGAGCGA
>JAIOPA010000158.1 GCA_021414165.1 Candidatus Eiseniibacteriota bacterium | reverse complement strand
AAATGCGCCACGAGCAGGCCCGTCACGAGCATGCCGAGGTCGGTGGGCTTGAGCGAACGGCCCTCACGCTCGACGTAGTCGCGCTTGGTGATCGTGGACACGATCGTGGCGTAGGTGCTCGGGCGGCCGATGTTCTCTTCTTCGAGCGCCTTGACCAGCGAGGCGTCCGTGAAGCGCGGCGGCGGCTGCGTGAAGTGCTGCTCCGGGCGCACCGGCGCGCCGGCATCCGCACCCTCGACAGCCTCGGCCAGCGCCTCGCTGGCCACCTGGAGCGCCCAGCCCTGCTGCAACTCGGGCAGGCGGCCCTCCTCGGCCTCGTCGTCCTCGTCGCGGCCATACACCTTGAGCCAACCCGGGAAGCGCAGCACGCTGCCCGAGGCACGCAGGCCCAGGCGGCCGGCCTCGATGTCGACCGCGGTCTGGTCGAACTCCGCGGGCGTGGCCTGCGAGGCCACGGCGCGCTTCCAGATGAGGTCGTAGAGCTTGAACTGTTCCTCGGTGAGGAACGGCCGCAGCGAGGCCGGCGTACGCTCGATCGATGACGGGCGGATGGCCTCGTGGGCCTCTTGCGCGCCCTTCTTGCTGCGGTAGAGGTTCGGCTTCTCGGGCACGAACGCTTCGCCGTACTCCTTGCCGAGCCACGTGCGGATCTCGGCCAGCGCCTCGTTCGAGAGACGCGGCGCGTCGGTACGCATATACGTGATCAGACCGACGCTGCCCTGGCCTTTGAGCTCGATACCTTCGTAGAGCTTCTGCGCGATCTGCATGGTGCGCTGGCTCGTGAAGCCATAGCGGTTGCTGGCCGCCTGCTGCAGCGTGCTGGTGATGAACGGCGGGACCGCGCCCTTCTTCTTGGGCTTGATCTCGATGTTCGCGATGCGCGCCTGCGCCGACTCGAGTTCGGTGGCGAGCGCTGCAGCCTGCTCACCGGCGAGCGCGCCGCGCAACTGTCCACTGTCGAGCTTGTCGTCGCCCACGCGCACCAGACGTGCGGTGAACGTCTCGCCGCCCGGCGTGGCGTAGTCGACCTCGATCGTCCAGTACTCCTCGGGGACGAACGCCTGGATCAGCGCCTCGCGGTCGCAGATGATCCGCAGCGCCACGCTCTGCACGCGGCCAGCCGACAGACCGTACTTGACCGTGCTCCACACGAACGGGCTCACCTTGTAACCGACCAAGCGGTCGAGTACACGGCGCGCCTGCTGCGCGTTGACCAGATTCATATCGAGGTCGCGCGAATGCTCGAGCGCCTCGGTCACGGCGCGCTGCGTGATCTCGTTGAACGTGAGCCGGCGCACGGGCTGCTTGATGCCGGCGAGCACCATGGACAGGTGCCACGCGATCGCCTCGCCCTCGCGGTCAGGATCGGGCGCGAGGTAGATCATCTTCGCTTTGCGCGCGGCCACGCGGATCTTGGCGAGCGCGGCGTTCTTGCCGCGGATCGGCTCGTAGACCGGCAGGAAGTCGTTGTCGAGGTCCACGCCCAGCTGGCTCTTGGGCAGGTCCATGACGTGGCCGTTCGAGGCCAGCACCATGAAGTCCTTGCCGAGGAACTTGTTGAGCGTCTTGCTCTTGGTGGGCGACTCCACGATCACCAGGTTCTTGCCGGCCGCCTTGTCACCCACGCTCTCCTCGAGCGTCGCCTCGTCCACCTCGGGCTCGGGCGCCTGCTCGGCGCGCTTCGCGAAGCGGCCACGGCCCGGCTTCTTGGCCGTGTCAGCAGCCGCGCCGTCCGCGGGAGCCGCCTTCGCGGCGCGCGGCTTCGAAGCCGTCTTTTTGGTGGCCTTCTTCTTGGCAGCCTTCTTCTGGGCCGCAGGCTTGGCAGTGGCCTCGGTGGTCTGGTCGTCGGCGGCGCCCTCGGGGGCGCCGGCCTCAGTGCGCGACTTCCTGGTCGCCATGCATGAACTCCGCAGGGACGGGGGCTTCCTCGACCTCGAGGGCGATCCGCGACGCGATCTCGCGGGCACGTTCCAACTCGACCGGCCGCTCGGGCACGACCGTCATGGTCTCGATGACACGCTCGAACTGATCCGCGTCGAGCGTACCGCGAGAGCGCAACTCCCAGAGATAACCCCACGCCTCGGTCGTGAGCGATGCGCGCTCATCGGCCGACAGCATGCGCTGCGTATCGACCGGCGGCACGCCCGCGACCCAACCCGACGGCTGCTCGAGCCGCGCGAGTCCGCGCAGTCCGAGGATCGCCGCGTTCAGGTCATCCGGGGTGGCATCCTCCTGCTCGAGCGCCTCGCCCAGGGTCTCCAAGGCGAGTTCATCGCCCTCGAGGTACTCCTCGAGCCGGCGCGCCAGCAGGCGCAGGACGCGGATGGCGCCGTCGTTGTCGTGGCTCACGCGTTCTCCGCACCTTCGTCGGTGCGCATATGGCACTGCTTGTACTTCTTGCCACTGCCGCACGGACACGGATCGTTGCGGCCGGCACGCGGCATGACGCGCGCGGGCTGCACCGGACGCGGCGCGGCCTGTGGCGGAGCCTGCGGCTGCGGCGCGGGAGCGCCACCCTCGGCCTCGGCAGCCGCAGCAGCGCCACCGAACGCCTCGGCCTCGGCGTGCTGCGCCACCATCTGGCGCGGCGCCTTGGGGGCCTCCTCGATCACCTGACGCGCGGCGGCCGGCTGGACCTGGACCTGGAAGAGGCGCTTGACGAACGTCTCGCGCACCTCACCCATCATGGTCTCGAACAGGCCGAACGCCTCTTTCTTGTACTGCACGAGCGGATCGCGCTGGCCATACGCCTGCAGCCCGATGCCACCCTTCAGGTAGTCGAGTTCGTGCAGGTGCTCGCGCCAGCTCTCGTCGATCGTGAACAGGTACACGTGCCGCTCGAGTTCGCGCATGACCTCGGGCGTGAACTGCGTCTCACGCGCGCGGTAGGCGCCCTCGGCGAACGCGATCGCCTTCTCGGTCACAGCCTCGCGGCTCGAGCCCTCGATGGCCTCGGGCGTGAGCGGCGACATGCACAGGTAGGCCAGTTCGTCGGCCAGCCCACGCAGGTTCCACTCGGCGCGATGCACGCTATCGGTGGCGTACTGCGCGACGCGATCACTCACGACGTCCTTGAGATCGTCGAGCACGCGCGCCGAGATGTCCTCCGACAACAGCGCTTCGTCGCGCTGGCGGTAGACCTCCTCGCGCTGCTTGTTCATGACGTTGTCGTACTCGAGCAGGTGCTTACGGATATCGAAGTTGTGCGCCTCGACGCGCTTCTGCGCGCGGCCGATCGCCGAGGTCACCATGCCGTGCTCGATGACCTCGCCTTCCTCGACGCCCATCTTCTCCATGAGGCCCGAGATGCGCTCCGCGCCGAACAGACGCATGAGGTCGTCCTCGAGCGACAAGTAGAAGCGCGAGCTGCCCGGGTCGCCCTGACGGCCGGCACGGCCGCGCAGCTGGCGGTCGATGCGGCGCGACTCGTGGCGCTCGGTGCCCAGGATGTGCAGGCCGCCCAGTTCAGCGACGCCCTCGCCCAGCTTGATGTCGGTACCACGGCCAGCCATGTTGGTCGCGATCGTGACCGCGCCCTTCTGACCCGCCAACGACACGATCTCGGCTTCCTTCTGGTGGAACTTGGCATTGAGCACGTTGTGCGGCACGCCACGGATCTTGAGGAAGCGGCTCAAGAGCTCGCTGACCTCGACCGAGATGGTGCCCACCAGCACGGGCTGGCCGCGCTTCTGGGACTCGGCGATCTCATCGACCACCGCCTTGTACTTCTCGCGCTTGGTGCGATAGACGACGTCGTTCAGGTCCTTGCG
>JAIOPA010000106.1 GCA_021414165.1 Candidatus Eiseniibacteriota bacterium | reverse complement strand
ATCGAGCGCGACGTCCAGGAGCCGGTGGTGCGCGCGATCCTGCGCTGCCTCGAGAAGGAGCCGGCCAAGCGACCCAGCTCTGCGCTTGCGCTGGCCGCGTCGCTGCCGGGTGGCGACCCCGTGGCGGCCGCGCTGGCCGCGGGCGAGATGCCGTCGCCCGAGATGGTCGCGGCATTGGGGGGCCATGGCGCGACCTCTTCACGCGCCGGGCTCTTGTGGGCCGGCGGGTTCGTGGCGCTGCTCGTGGGCTATCTCGCGCTCGCGCCGGCGGCCACCGACCTGGGGCTGGCACCCTGGCGGACGGGCAACGAGGTGTTGCTCGCGAACGCGCGCGACGTCGCCAGCAAGCTTGGCTACACCGAGACGCCGCGCGACGAAGCCACCTGGATGGAGCGCGACTACAACCCCATGAAGTGGCGTTCAAGCCGCGAGGCGTCGACCCACTGGCGCGCGGACTACGCGCGCGTCGGTACACCGCTCAAGTTCGGCTATCGAAGTGCGACCGCGCCTCTGCGCCCCATCGCGGGTCCGCGCGTCGGGCCCGAGGATCCGCTCCCGATCGCCGAGGGCAACATCATCATGCGGACCGATGCCGAGGGCCGGCTGCGGAACTTCCTCGCGGTGCCGCCGCGGCTCGACTCGCTGCCGCCCACCGAGGGCACGCCGTATGCCGCCACGTTGTTCGGGCTCGCCGCGTTGGACACCGCGCGCTTCCGCGAGGTGACCCCGCATTGGCGGCCGCTGCTGCCGTTCGACTCGAGGCGCGAGTGGGTGGGCCAGAGCGATCTGTGGCCCGCGGAGTCCTTGCGCGTGACCGCGGCCTGGTGGCATGGGCGTCCGGTCACGTTCGGCGTGCGTGGCCCGTGGGACGATCCCGCCAAGCTGGGCGCGATCCGCATCGGCAATCCCATCGCAGGCGTGATGCGTCTGCTCATCGGGATCTCGCTTTCGGTGTTGTGCTTCGTGAGTGGCCGGGCGCGGCTTCGCAATGGCAAGAGCGATTGGCGTGGCGGACTCCAGTTCGCCAACGTGCTCGTGCTGCTGACCCTGGCGAACTGGCTGTTCGCCGCCCACCACACGCTCGTGATCGACGCCGAGCTCCAGTCGGCCGTGCGCGCGTTCGGCGAGGGGCTGGTGGCCGCGTTCCTCATGTTCTCCATCTATGTGGTGATCGAGCCCGAGGTTCGACGGCGTACACCCGAGTTGCTCGTGGGGTGGGCGCGACTCATCCAAGGCCGCTGGAACGACCCTCGCGTGGCGCGCGACGTACTGGTGGGTAGCGTGTTCGGCGCTGCGGCAGCGCTCAACATGGCGGTGGTGAATGGCATCCCGTCGTGGTTGCCGTTCAAGGGGCAGACCCCGATCCCGCCCAACACCGATGTGTTGGCCGGTGGGCAGTACCTGTTCGCACAGTTCACCGCGATCCCGCTCAACACCGTGGGCACCTCGTTCGCGCTGTTCGGCGTGTGGTTCCTGTTCTGGCTCGCGTTCCGCCGCAAGCTGCCTGCAGCCATGGGTCTGGCCGTGGTCATGACGCTCTTGTCGCTCGGAGCCGAGAACCCCGTGCTCGAGGTCCCGGGCGCGATCCTCGATGGCGTGCTGATCGCCTATGTGATCACGCGCCACGGGCTGCTGGCCTTGGTGAGCCTGTGGACCATGCGACTGCTCATCCAGGGGATCCCCGCGCCGTTCACGGCCACGTCGCCGCACGCGTTCTCGGCGTTCGTGGCCATTGCCGTGCCGGTGCTGATCGTGGTGCTCGCCTCGCGGAATGCCTCGCGCGCCGGCGCTCCCATTTCAGGCGGCACCTCGTCACGATGACGCTCGCTTGAGCCCCAGCGTACTGGCACTCGTGCTCGGCTCCGCGGTCGTGCACGCGAGCTGGAACCTGTGGGCCAAGCAGATCGGTGGCGCGTCGCGCAGTGCGCCACTGTTGTGGCTGCTCACCGCCATCTCGTCGGTGTGTTACGCGCCGTTCGCGTGGTGGATCCTGCGCGAGAGCGGCTGGCAGCCCTCGCCGGTGGCCATGGTGTTCATCGTGGGCAGTGGCGCCATTCACGTGGGCTACTTCGTGCTGCTGCTGCGCGGCTATCGCGTGGGCGACCTGTCGCTGGTGTATCCGCTCGCACGCGGTACGGGCCCGTTGCTCGCCACTGCCGGCGCGGTGGTGTTGCTGGCCGAGAAGCCCACGGTGTTGTCGGTGAGTGGCGCGCTGCTCATTGCGCTCGGTGTGCTCATCGTGGCGAGCGGCGGCCCACGCAGTGACTCACCCAAGCACGCGCTGGGCGCAGGCGTGCGCTACGGACTCGCGACGGGTGTGGCGATCGCCGTGTACACGTTGTGGGACGGCTGGGGCGTGAAGCGGGCGGGCGTGCCGCCGCTGGTGTTCTACTGGGGCGGTGAGGTGGTGCGCGTGCTGCTGTTGTCGCCGGTCGCACTGCGCGAGCCCGGCGCCATTGCGCAGTTGTGGCGTGTGCAGCGCTGGCGCGTGCTGGGGGTGGCGCTGCTGAGCCCCTTGAGCTACATACTCATCCTGCTCGCCATGCGCCACGGCGACGTGGGGCACATCGCGCCCGCGCGCGAGGTGAGCATATTGTTCGGCGCATATCTCGGTGGTCGCGTGCTGGGCGAGGGCGATCGCGGGCGCCGGTTGGTGGCCGCGGCGGCCTTCGCCGCAGGAGTGATCGCGCTGGCGTTGGCCTAGACGTTCTACACGAAGAGGACGCGAATGGAACTGGTGCAGATCGAACGTGAAGGCGCCGTGGCGCGCGTGTGGTTCAACCGTCCCGACGTGCACAACGCGCTCTCGGCCGAGCTGGGTGCGGCGCTCGTGGCCGCGCTCGACGTGCTGCGCGCCGACGACACCTGCCGCGTGGTGGTGCTGGGTGGCCGCGGTGGTTCGTTCTGTGCCGGTGCCGACATCGGCGCCATGAAGGCGTCGGCCAGCGCGTCCTACGCCGACAACCTGGCCGAGGCCACGCGCCTCGGTGCGGTGTTCGCGGCACTCGCCGACTTCCCCAAGCCTATCGTGGGCCGCATCCATGGCGGCGTGTATGGCGGTGGCGTGGGCTTCTGCTGTGCGTGCGACATCGCGGTGGCGAGCGACGACGCCAAGTTCGGTCTCACCGAGGTGCGCCTGGGTATCCTTCCCGGCGTCATCTCGCCCTATGTGATCCGCCGACTGGGTGACCGCGCCGCACGCGAACTCATGCTGACCGGCGAGCGCTTCGATGCCGCGCGTGCGCAGGCCTACGGCATCGTGAACCACGTGGTGCCCATGGCCGAACTCGATGCGCGCGTGGACGAACGCGTGGCCGAGCTCTTGAAGGGCGGCCCGAACGCCCAGGCGCACGTGAAGCAGCTGTTCGTGCAGTGGGGCACGCTCGGCTGGGACGACTACCGCAAGTCGCTCCCCGAGATCCTCGCCACCGTGCGCAGCGGCGATGAAGCCAAAGACGGCCTCGCGTCGTTCTTCGAGAAGCGCAAGCCCAAGTGGATGGCGTAGCGCAGCGCTAAAACGAGTGGGCGATCCACTCGCCCCGGGGCGATCCGACGGCTCGGCCTACGCCGCCTTCCGCACCTCGCCGCCGTCCTCGCCCTCGCTCGCCTCATCGAGTGCCCGCAGCTTGTTCATGCCATCCAGCGCCGCGACCTTGTAGCACTCCGCGAGCGTGGGGTAGTTGAACACGTTGCGCACGAAGTAATCGAGCGTGCCGTTCAGGCTCATGACCGCCTGACCGATGTGCACCAACTCGGTGGCCTGCGTGCCCATGCACCACACGCCCAGCACCTCGTGCGTGGTCTGGTGGAAGATGAGCTTCAGGATGCCTTCGTTGTCGCCCAGGATGTGGCCGCGCGCGATCTCGCGGTAGCGCGCGACGCCGGTCTCGTAAGGGATGCCCTTGGCGGTCAGCTCGGCCTCGTTGAAGCCGACCCAGCCGATCTCGGGGATCGCGTAGATGCCGAACGGGAACTGGCTCGGCATGGACTCTTCCTCGACATCGAACATGTGGCACGCGGCCAAGCGGCCCTGCTCGGCGCTCGTGGCGGCGAGTGCCGGGAACCCGATCACGTCACCCACGGCGTAGATGTGCGGCACCTCGGTCTGGTAGCGGTCGTTCACCGGGATGCGGCCACGCTCGTCGGCCTTCAAGCCCGCGTTCTCGAGCGCCAGCTTGTCCGTGGCACCACGGCGGCCGGCCGACACCAGCACGGTCTCGGTCACGACGCGCTTGCCGCTCTTCATGGTCACGATAGGGCGGCCGTTCGCACCCGTGTGGATGTTGGCCACCTGCTCGCCCAGCCGTAGCGTAAGCCCCATCTCGCGCGCATAGGTGCAGAACGCGTCGACCAGTTCGCGATCGACCATCTCGAGCAGCTGCGTGCGCTGATCCACGAGCGTCACCTTTACACCGAGCGCCGCCAGCATGCTGCCGTACTCCAGACCCACG
>JAIOPA010000105.1 GCA_021414165.1 Candidatus Eiseniibacteriota bacterium | reverse complement strand
GATCGCATCGCCGTCCACCGCCAGCATGGCCACGTCGTTCTGCCCCGCCACGTCGGTCGACCACAGCAACCGCTGCCCGCCTGCGCCATACGCCACCGCGCGCACGCTGCCGACGCCGCCCGGCGGGATCGCGACGACGCGGCCCGAGGTCTCGGGCCACATGCGCGCACCGTTCGTGGCCAGGCGCTCGCAACGGAGGTCGGTGCCGCCCCAGGTCACCAGCAGTTCATCGTTCGTGGTGTTCACGAACTCCACGCGAGGGGGCGACTGCTGCGCGATGAGCGCGCCACCCGCCGCCCACGCAAAGCTGCCGTTCGGCATCACGTGCTGCCCCAGCAGCTGGTTCGGCACGTTGAGGTCCCGCCATGCGAGGTGCAGACCATGCGCGTACGACGCTGCGGCACCCACGATGCGAACCCCCGCAGCGATCGGCGAGACACGCAGTCCGTTCGTGGGCCACGGTGCGCCCTGCACACCGGTCGTGAGCAGGTGCGCCACATACAGCGGCACCGTGCTCGACGTGCGGCTATCGGCCCAGATCGCGTAGGCGCCGCCCGCGCCATCGGGCACGAGTCCGCGCAAGCGCTGCAGGCCGACGACCGCACACATGTCGAACCCGCTCGGCGAGTTGAACAGCGGCCCGCTCGGCGAGTTGAACAGCGGCCACGTGGGCGCGCCGGAGTAGTCGTAGTGCTGGCCCACGATGTCGGGGTTCGAGGTGCCCTTGAGCTCCTCCCACACCACGTAGCCGCCGCCATTGCCGTCACTCGTGCACAGCGCAGTACTCGCGACCGTGGACACCACGCGCCCGGTGTCGGGCGTCATGAACACGCCACTGCTGTCGATGTGGTGGTAGCGCAGCGCGATGTAGGGCGACGTGGAGTCATGTGGACTCACGCTGAACCAGGACAGCACCACTCCGCCCAGACCATCGGCTGCAGCCGAGATCGTGTTGACCGAGGTCGAGCGCACCGTGAGCGCACGCGGACCGGCGAAACCCATGCCCTGCGAACCATCGGAGTTGATGTGGTTCACGTACAGCGGGCCGCCGGGCTCAGCCGTCTGGTACACGGCCCATACGCCGCCCGTGCCGTCACCGGTGACCGCGTAGTTGGACGGGCTCTGCGCCACCGCACGCTGCGAAAGCGCTGCGCCTTCGGGCATGGCGATCTGCGCCCGGGTGGGGGCGGCCACGACCAATAGGATGCAGAGCATGAGATGGCGGAGCTGGGGTCGCACGGGGGATTCGGCCTCCAGCGCAGCATTGTGGACCGCCGGGCCGCCGGCTCCAACGATAAACGCGCGTTTCACGCGTCCGGACGCCGGATTTCTGCAGCCGCGCGCGGGCCAGGTTCGGCGCTACTGAACGGCGATGGGTCGTGCGCGACCGCCCGCGGCCCCCGGCTGGCAGGGCCCGGGCTGCCCCGGCCGTGGTTCCGCAGGGGAGTCGCCCGGGGGGCGGCCCCGCTTGCCGCATCCGCAGGCGGACGGCTATGGTGCGCGGCGTTTCTGGCCGCCCATTCTCAGTTCGTCAGGAGGAGTCCATGTCGCTTCGCGAGAAGGCCGAGATCGTCGACGCCGACGGCCTCCGCCGCATCGTCACCCGCATCGCGCACGAGATCGTGGAGCGCAACAAGGGCGTCGACGACCTGGTGCTCGTGGGCATCCGGCGTCGCGGTGTGCCGATCGCGAGCCGCATCGCCGAGAAGATCAAGGAGTTCGAGGGCAAGGCGCCGGCCGAGGGCAGCCTGGACATCACGCTCTATCGCGATGATCTGTCCACGGTGGCCGCGCATCCCGTGGTGGGCACCACCGAGATCCCCGTCGACATCAACGGCAAGGTCGCGGTGCTCATCGACGACGTGCTCTACACGGGCCGCACCGTGCGTGCTGCGATGGATGCGCTCATCGACTTCGGCCGTCCGCGCACGATCCAGCTCGCCGTGGTCATCGATCGCGGACATCGTGAGTTGCCGATCCGCGCCGACTTCGTGGGCAAGAACGTGCCGACCTCCAAGAAGGAAGTGATCGGCGTGAAGCTGCTCGAGATCGACGGCATCGACAGCGTCGTGATCAAGGAGATGGACGAGTAGCGACTGCGCGCACATCACGGTTCTCAAGAGCGGCGTCCGGGACCACCCGGGCGCCGTTCTTCGTGAGGGCAGGTGTTCTCGCGAACAATCTTCGAAAGCTTCGTTACTTCATCCCTGCGTGCCCGAGGCCGTGAATTTTCATCGCAATCGATTGGGCGGCATATGCTTGACATCTATATGACTGTTGCTTCTGGGCAGAAGCGCCAAAAGCAGAATCTTCGCCACTATGCAATTATGCGAGGCAACTATTCTATTGAAGTACCAGTTCGCCTGAAGCATCCTCTCTGAACAAGGGAGGATGCCGCATGCTCGACGATCTGGACACCATCGACCGCAGGCTCTTGGACCTTCTTCAGCAGGACGGCCGCATCTCGAACGCCGACTTGGCGCGCGCCGTGAAGATGGCGCCCAGCGCCGTGTTCGAGCGCGTCAAGCGCCTCGAGCGTGACGGCGTGATCCGCCGCTACGCCGCGCATCTCGATCCGCGCGCGCTCGAGCGTTCGCTACTCGCGTTCGTGCTGGTGCGCACCGATGAGCGCACTGGCGAGACGGGGGCCGGAGCCGATCTCGCGAGGCTTCCCGAGGTCCTCGAGGTGCATCACGTGGCCGGGCAGGACAGCTACCTGGTCAAGGTGCGCGTGAAGGATCCCGAATCGCTGGGCCGTTTGCTGCGCGAACGCTTCGGCGCCATTCCCGGCGTGCGCAGCACGCAGAGCACCATCGCGCTCGAGACACTCAAGGAACAGTGGGCGTTGCCGCTCGAGGTGCCGGCCGTGCTGCCGCGCGAGGCCGCGCGTGCCTGAGGCCTCGGCGCGCACACGGCTCATCACCGCGCTGGCGTTCCTGTGCATCTGGTTCGTGTGGGGCTCCACGTTCATCACGATCCGTCATGTCATCCACACCATCCCGCCGCTGCTCATGTGCGGGCTGCGGTTGGTGAGCGCAGGCGCACTGCTCGCGGCGTTCGCGTTCGCCACCGGCGCGCTGTGGCCGCGCGGCAAGGAATGGCGGAACGCCGCGCTCGTGGGGATCCTGTTGCCGGGCGTCGGCAACCTGTCGGTCACGATCGGCGTGGCGCACGTGCACTCCGGGCTTGTCGCGTTGCTCGTGGGCACGATCCCGCTCTGGATGGCGCTGTTCGCATCGTTCGGCCGCCATGCAGCGCCACCCGGCAAGCAGGCTCTGGGTGGGCTCGTGCTGGGTTTCGCGGGCATCGCCATGCTCATCGGCCCCGCGCTGTTCGTGCCCGGTGGCTCGGTCGAACTGGGGCGCAATCCGGTGTGGGCGCTCATCCCCATCGCGGGCTCGTTGTCGTGGGCGTGGGGCTCGCTGTGGTCTCGGCGCGTGGCCATGCCCAGCTCGGGTGTGGTCTCCACCGCCATCGGGCTCACCGCGGCCGGCGTGCTGCAGTTGATCACCGCTGGTTTCGCGGGCGACTTCGGCAAGTGGCAGCCGCTCGCGGTGCCGTGGACCGCATGGGCCGGGCTCGCATGGCTCGTGGTGTTCGGCTCGGCGCTCGGGTTCGGTTCGTACCTGTACCTGTTGCGTCGCGTGCCGCCGGCGGTCGTGGCCACCTACGCGTTCGTGAACCCGGTCGTGGCCATGGCGCTCGGATGGGCGTTCGGCGGCGAGGCGCTCACCGCGCGCACGCTGCTCGCGGCCAGCGTCGTGTTGGCCGCCGTCATCCTGATCACCACCGCGCCCGCGCGCGTCGCGCTCGCACCCGCGAGCAGCGGCACCGCGCCGGCACGTAGCCGCTAGCACGGGAGGTCCCATGGAAGCGCACGAGATCTCGGACATCGAGTTGCGCCGCCGCGCGCACGGCCGGTTGTACGAGGAGTTCCTGCGTCACGACAGCATGAGCCTGGGGCTCTATGTGCTGCCCGCGGGTGCGCTCGATCCGCAGCAGCCGCACGCCGAGGACGAGGCCTATCTGGTGCTCAAGGGCCGCGGCCGGATCCGTGTGGGCGACGACGACCGCGAGGTCGGTCCGGGTTCGGTGGTGTTCGTGCCCAAGCGGCTCGAGCATCGCTTCCATTCGATCACCGAGGAACTGTCGGTGGTGGTGCTGTTCGCGCCTGCGGAGACACGGCCCGCGTAACGCGCGCTTCGCGCTGGACGAACCGCGCGTGTGGCAGGTAGGTTGCGGAGGAAGACCGCGAAGCCCTTCCCGAACGCCCGATACCGCGGAGCGCAGCATGACCAGCCTTCGACGCGAAGCCGAGAACGAATCCGGCCTCGCTGCCGACGACCTGCGCGAGACCTGGCGGTTCCTCGCTCCCGAGGACCGTCTGGAGGCGTTCCTGGATCTGCCGCGGCCCGAGGCCGAGGACTTCTTCCTCGATCTGTCGGCGCGCGACCAGTACGAGATGTTGTTCGCGATCCCGGCCGAGCAGCGCCGCTCCTGGATGCGCCTGCTGCCGCCCGACGACGCGGCCGACCTGGTGCAGGAGGCCGAGGAGGACGAGCGCGAAGCGCTGCTGGCGCTGCTCGACGAGCAGACCCGGCGCGAAGTCATGGCGCTGTTGGCGTACGCCGAGGACGATGCCGGCGGTCTCATGAACCCGCGCTACGCGCGCGTGCGCGCCGATGTGAGCGTGGATGAGGCCATTGCGTACCTGCGCAAGCAGGCGCGCGAGCGGCTCGAGAACGTGTACTACGTGTACGTGAGCGACGCCGACCAGCGGCTGGTGGGCGTGGCGTCGTTGCGCGAACTGTTCGCCGCGCCCACTGATCGCACCGTGCGTGACGTCATGAGCACCGACATCGTGACCGCGCGCGCCGACATGGATCAGGAGGAACTCGGCCGGTTGTTCGCCGAGCATGACCTGCAGGCCGTGCCCGTCGTGGACGAGGAAGGCCGCATGCAGGGCATCGTCACGGTCGACGACATCGTCGACGTGATCCAGGAAGAGGCCACCGAGGATATCCAGAAGATCGG
>JAIOPA010000104.1 GCA_021414165.1 Candidatus Eiseniibacteriota bacterium | reverse complement strand
CGGAATGCCCGCCCCCCACTCGCATGCCGGCCAGCACGTGGCCCGCGGTCTGCTCGCGCTCGTGTTCGCAACGACTTGCGCGCTGGCCCCGGTGCGCGCGGTAGCGGCCACGGCCATGTAGCCCGACAGCGCGGACTCGGCCAGCGAGCTGTTGAACCAGCCGGCGCGCGCCTGGACGTTCGATCGCTGGGTCGATTCGCCGCCGCTGTCGTTGGAGAAGCTGCGCGGCAAGGTGGTGCTGGTGCGCTGGTTCAATACCGGCTGCAAGTACTGCGGCAACACACTGCCGGGCCTCGAGAAGTTGCGCACGCGTTATGCCGCACAGGGTCTGGTGGTAGTGGGCGCGTTCCATCCCAAGCCGCAGCGCCCGGTGACCGATGCGTTCGTGCGCAAGACGGCTCGCAAGCTGGGTTTCATGGGGCCGCTCGCCGTGGATGAAGAGTGGACCACGCTCAATCGCTGGTGGCTCATGAACCACCCGGATCGCAACTGGACGAGCGTGTCGTTCCTGATCGACCAGCATGGCATCGTGCGCTGGGCGCAGGGCGGCGGCGAGTACCACGAGTCGAGCGATCCCAAGCACGCCGCGTGCGACGCCAGCTACGCGACCCTGGAACGCACGATCCGCGCGCTGCTCGACGATCGCGCCGCGAACCATTGAGGGCGTGCGCGTGAGTGCTCCAGACGCGCCGCGGCCGGCGCTCAAGAACATCGTTCCCATATTGCGCGTGCGCAGCCTCAAGGCGAGCATTGCGTGGTACGCGGGCGTGCTGGGCTTTCATGAGGACTGGCATCAGCCGGGCATCATGGCGAGCGTGTCGCGTGATGGCCGCTGCATCATGCTGTGCGAGAACATGCAGGGCGCACCGGGCACGTGGGTGTGGATCGGCGTGACCGACGCGCGCGCGCTGTACGCCGAGGTCGTGGCGCGTGGCGCGAGCGCGCGCATGGCGCCGCGCAACTTCTCGTGGGCCTACGAGTTCCACATGCAGGACCCCGATGGCCACGTGCTGCGTCTGGGTTCAGGCCCACTCGAGGGTGTGCCGTTCGACGCTTGGCCCTCGAATGAAGAGGGCGGCGCGTGAGCCAGAACGTGTATCTGCGCGACAAGCTGGCCGCGGCATTGCTCGAACGCGCGGGCACGAGCCCGCAGGCGCGCGAGCTGCTGGCCATGCTGCGCGATGGCTGGAACCGCGACGATGCGCGGCCGCGCGCTGCGGTGCGCGGGCTCGCGGGTTCGTCGCGCGCCTACCTCACGGCGTGGCTCTACGAGCAGATGGGCGCGAGCGTGGTGTGGGTGGTGCCGCACGGTGAAGGCTACGAGGCCGCGCGCGACGACCTGGAGTACTTCGCGGGCCGCGCGGCCAC
>JAIOPA010000103.1 GCA_021414165.1 Candidatus Eiseniibacteriota bacterium | reverse complement strand
GCCGGCGGCCAACCACGTCACGCGCCAACCGCGGCGCACGGCGTCGACCAGCACCTGCTCCAGATGCAGCTCCGCCCCACCCGCCTCGGGATGCGCGGGGTCACGGAAGTTGATGGCGAGGAGGTGTCGGATCACTTGCGTCGTCCGACCGTCCCGATCACGTGGCAGGTATTGAGCGCCCAACGCTGGTTGCGCAGCGATGCGCGCAGGCCGTCCCAGCCGCGCGACCAGAACGCGGGGACGGCCGGGTGCAGCGGCAGCTTGATCTTGAGACCGCGCTTCAACACCTCGCGCACGACGCGGTACCACAGCCCGGGCACCATCCAATCGCCGTAGCTGCGCGTCACCTCGAGCCCGGACTCGCGCACGAGGCGCTCGAGCTGGCTCACGGTGAACTGCGTCTCCCAGCCTGCGAACCACTTGTTCATGAGGATCAGCAGGTTCTTCATGACCGTGTACAGATGGTAGGTCTGAGGCACGTCGACGAGCACGCGGCCGCCGGAGCGCGTGATGCGCGCGTTCTCCTTGAGCAACGGCATCGGGTCGCGGAAGTGCTCGAGCAGGCCCTGATGGAACGAGACGTCGATGGCGCCATCGCGGAACGGCATGCGCGTGGCGTCGGCCTGCACGAACATGACCGGGATGCCCTGCGCCTCGGCCTGCTGCTTCACCAGCTTGAGCGAGGCCGGCGAGTAATCGAGCACGATGCCGTGCGCGCCGAGCTTGGCGAGCGCGAGCAGATCGCGGCCCGAGCCGGCGCCGATCTCCATGACGAGCTTGCCCTCGACGCTGCCGTCCGCGAGGACCTCGCGCACCAGCCGGCCGCCGGTCGAGTACGTGTCATCGATGTCCTGCGTGTGGCCCTTCCAGTACGACTCCCAGTGGTCGAGCGTCGAGACGCGCGCCATGTACTCCTCCTCGGATGAGCCTGCTTCTCAGTTGCCCAGTCGCAGCCGCTCCGCGAGCCAGGGCGGAAGCCCGGCGTCGAGGATGCGCTGTGCCGCGCGCTCGATATCGTATTCGAGCCGGACCTGCTCGAATGTCCAAGATTCGTCGTCCCACACCAGATATCCGGCCCGCGGGTCGCCATCGCGGGGCTGCCCCACGCTGGGCACCACGATCAGGTAGCGCCGGTCACGCCGGCCCTGGAACTGGTGCTCGTGTGACACGGCCTCGATGCCCTGCGACCACTGGAACACGATCGGCATGTGGGTATGGCCCACGAAGCAGACCGGCTCGTCGAACCACTCGAACTCCTGCTCGGCATCATCGGCCGTGATCAGGTAGTTCCAGGCGCCCGGGTCGGACGGCGACGCGTGCGCCAGCCGCGCACCATGCCAGCGCGCGAACAGCGGGCGCGCGCCGAGATAGGCCAGATTGCGCGGCGTGAGCTGGCGGCGCGTCCAACGCGCGGCCGCGGCCGCGTCATCATTGAAGTCCGCCAGCACGCTCGGGTCGACGACCGCCTGATCGTGATTGCCGAGCAGCCCCCACTCGATCCGGTCCTCGAGCTGCGCGATGCACTCATTCGGATCCGCCCCGTAACCGACGAAGTCGCCCAGGCACACCATGTCGTCGACACCGCGCTTCGCCACATCGGCGAGCACGGCCTCGAGCGCAGGCAGATTGCCATGGACGTCGGAGAGCAGGGCGTGACGCATCAGAACTCGCTCGGCCGCAGGAGGTGCGCCGCCTTGTCGAGCACGCCGTTCACGAACCGGCCCGACTCCTCGCTCCCATAGGTGCGCGCGATCTCGATCGCCTCGTCGAGCACCACACGCGCCGGCGAGCCGGGGCGCGCCAACAACTCGGCCACGCTCACGCGCAGCACGGCGCGATCGGTCGCGGCGAGCCGCGGCAGCGACCAGCGGCCATCGAGCGCGCCGGTGATCGCGGCATCGACCTCGAGACCGCGAGCTTCCAGTGCGGCCACCAGATCATCGACCAGTTCGACCTGATCCTCGGTCAGCGTGGGTTCATCATCGCGGCGCAGCTTCCACGCCGCTGGATACGCGTCCCCGGCGATGTCCGCCTGGTACGCGACGCGGAACGCCACCTCGCGCGCGCGGCGCCGGGCTCCCGTCGGTGCACTCATGTACGCCCCCGTTGCTCGGCCGCAAGGCCGGCCATGTGCACTGCCGCGAGCGCGCACTGCGCTCCCATGTTCCCGTGATCGCCACCCGAGCGCGCTTCCGCCTGGGCGGCCTCGTACACCGCGAGCACGCCGTTCAACACCGGCACGCCGGTGTCGAGCGCGACGCGCATGAGTCCCTGCGCGGCCGCCTCGGCGACCAGCCGGAAGTGCTCGGTCTCGCCCTTGATGAGCACGCCGAACGCCAGCACCGCGTCGTAGCGTCCGGAGTCGGCCGCCCACGCCGCGGTGACCGGCAGCTCGTAGCTGCCCGGCACCCACGTGAGGTCGATCGCATCGGCCTCCACGCCGCTGCGCTGCAACGTGTCGCGCGCGGCATCGACCATGCGCTGCACATAGCGCTCGTTCCAGCGCGCGGCCACGATCGCGTAGCGCGGCGCGCTCACGAGTGCCCCTTCGCCAGATCGAGCAGGTGCCCGAGCTTGTCGCGCTTGGTCGAGAGGTAGCGGCGGTTGTGCTTGTTCGGCTTCATCTGCACCGCGCTGCGCTTCTCGATCGTGAGCCCATAGGCCTCGAGCCCGATCACCTTGCGCGGATTGTTCGTGAGCAGCTCGATGCGGCGCAATCCCAGATCGGCCAGGATCTGCGCGCCGATGCCGTAGTCGCGCAGGTCGGCGGCAAAGCCGAGCTTGAGGTTCGCGGTCACGGTGTCGTAGCCCTGGTCCTGCAGCTGGTAGGCCTTGAGCTTGTTCTCGAGCCCGATACCACGGCCCTCCTGGCGCAGGTACAACAACACGCCATTGCCGTACTTGGAGATGCGCGCCATGGCCGCGTGCAGCTGCGGGCCACAGTCACAGCGCTGCGAGCCGAACACGTCGCCGGTCAGGCACTGCGAGTGCACACGCACCATAGCCGTCTTGCGCGGCCCCGGCTTGCCCTTCACGAGCGCGATGTGATGGTCGCCATCGAGCACGCTCTCGTAGAGGTGCAACTGGAAGTCGCCATGCTCGGTGGGCAGCGGCACCTGCAGCACCGCGCGCACCAACTGCTCGCGCTTGCGGCGGTACTCGATGAGCGCGCGGATCGTGAGGATCCCGAGGCCATGCTTGCGCGCGAACGTGCGGAGCTGCGGCAAGCGCATCATGTGGCCGTCGTCATCGAGGATCTCGCAGACCGCAGCCGCGGGGCGCAGGTTCGCGATGCGGCACAGATCCGGAGCCGCTTCGGTGTGCCCCGCGCGTCGCAGCACGCCACCGGGGACCGCGCGCAGCGGGAAGATATGGCCCGGGCGTACGAAGTCACCGGACTTCGACGACGGCCGCGCGAGCGCGCGCAGCGTGCGAGAACGATCGAACGCCGATGTCCCGGTGGTCGTACCCTTGCGCGCGTCGACCGACTCGGTGAATGGCGTCCCGAACTTGGAGGTGTTGTCCGAGACGAGGAGCTTGAGACCGAGCGCATCGGCGATCTCGGGCCCGAGTGCTGCACAGAGGATGCCGCGACAGTGCTTCACCGCGAAGTTGACGAGCGCCGGCGTGGCATGTTCAGCGGCGAACACGATGTCGCCCTCGTTCTCCCGATCCTCATCGTCGACGACGATGATCATCTTGCCGGCCGCGATGCGCCGGGTCGCTTCCTCGACACTGATCAAGGTGGTGTCCGCGGCGCGACCCGACTTCACACGGGAGGTCCGCTTGGCGGGCGACTTCTGCTTCACTGGGCTCACGGTCATCGTCCCTCGCCCGCGGTCTCGAGCATGCGCGCGAGGTATCGGGCCAGCAGGTCCACTTCAAGATTCACCCGCGTGCCCTTCCGGAGCGCTCCGGCATTGGTCGCGGCGAGTGTATGCGGAATGTACGCGATTTCGAAGCGTTCGTCGGTGAGTCCGGCCACGGTCAGGCTCACGCCATCCACCGTGACACTGCCTTTCATGGCGATGAAGCGATGCAGTTCGTGCGGCAGCGCGATCGCGACGCGCTTGCCGTCGCCCTCGGCGGTCACGTCGAGCACGGTCCCGACCACATCGACATGCCCCTGCACGAGGTGGCCACCGAGCCGATCCGAGAGTCTCAGCGAGCGCTCCAGATTGACCGGCGTGCCCACGGTCCAATCGCCGAGCGTCGTGCGTCTGAGCGTCTCGGGCACGGCCTCCACGGCGAAGCGGCCGCTGGCCAGTTCGACCACCGTGAGACAGCAACCACAGCACGCGATGCTGTCGCCCACCGCGGCGTCCTCGAGCACGCGCGTGGCCGCGATCCAGAAGCGCCGTCCATCCGGACGGGCCTCGACCGCGGCGATGCTGCCCTGTTCCTCGACGAGCCCCGTGAACACTATTCCTCCCACTCCACGACCGTGCGCACGTCGGGACCGACGCGCGTGACCTGCGTGACCGTGCCGCGGCGCGCCCGCGCGAGCGGCACCTTGAGCGCAGCGCTCCACGGCAGCCCGCCGCCCAGCACGAGCGGTGCGCTGTACAACACGACGCGCTGCACGAGACCAGCCGCGAACCACGACGCGCCCAATGTGGCGCCACCCTCGAGCAGCACCTCGTGACACCCTTCGCGCGCGAGCCGTGCCGCCAGCGCCCGCGGCGAGACCCGGCCGCGCAGCACCGGCACCCGCCACACGCGCACGCCGCGCGCCAGCAACGCGCGCTCACGCGCCTCCGGGGCGTCCTTGCCACACACCACCACGGTGCCCGGCGCGAGCGGCCTGCCGAACAGCTTCAACGTGAGCGGCAGGCGCAACCGCGAATCCACCACCACGCGCAGCGGCGATCGGCCGCGCACGCCGTGACGCACCGTGAGACGCGGATCATCGAGCCGCGCGGTGTTGGCGCCCACCACGATCGCATCGGCGGCGGCACGCAGCGCATGGCCATCGGCGCGCGCGTCACCACTCGTGATCCACTGCGAGGCACCGCGCGCATCGGCGATGTGGCCATCGAGCGAAGCGGCGACCTTCCAGGTGATGCGCGGCAGCCCGTGCGCATGCGCGCGGCGATAGCCCGCGAGCTGCGCAGCAGCCTCGTCGGCCATGAGCCCCGACGCCACCTCGATGCCCGCGGCGGCGGCGTACGGCCCCAGTGCGCGCAGGGCTCGAGTGTCACGTACAACGTGGCGCCGCGGGATCGCTTGCCGGCGCGCGCGAGTGCCTCGACCTCGGCATGTGGTCCGCCCAGTGCGCGATGCCAGCCCTCGCCCACGACTCGCCCCTGCTTCACGAGCACGGCGCCCACGACCGGATTGGGCGCGGTGTGGCCACGCCCGCGTTCGGCGAGCGTGAGCGCACGGCGCATGAAGCGGCGGTCGAGCGGGCTGTAGGTCGGGTTCGGGTGCAGCCGTGCGGACATGATGGCCCCGGAGGAGGTCACGGGGCAGGGTCCGGCGCCATGCACGGGCCGGGCGCGCCGGTGTCCCGGCCGCCCCGCGTGCATCGCGCTCTTCCCTCTCTCATCCCGACTGTCACGGTCGGCCCCGGGATCGAACCGGGTCTGCCCAGGCACCGCCCCTTTGAAAGGAGCAGGCCGCCAAGGCTCGCGGGCTATACCGCCGGTGGGGACTTCTCACCCCGCCCCGAAGGAAAAGCAGCGGGCAGTCTATAAGGTGCAGCCGCAGGGGGTCAACGCGACGCGTTCAAGTGACGTGCGAGGGCACGACCACAACCCATTGCGCGGCAGCCGATAGCCGCCACTGCCCCACCACCCCTCCCAAAAGCCGGGAGGCCACCGCCCCGTGGGGGACGATGGCCTCCGGCACTGCCGATCGGCGTCGCGGCCTACTTGAGGTAGGTCACCACGCGCGTCCAGTGGCCCTGCGCCGTCTGCAACCGGGCGTAGTAGACACCGGCGTTGAGCGGGCGGCCCGAGTCATCCGAGCCGCTCCACTCGACCTGGTACTCACCCGCCTCGCGCGCGCCCGTCGAGAGCGTACGGACCAGGCGGCCATCGACCGAGAACACCTGCAGCTCGGCGCGGCCCGCACGAGCCAGCGAGAACCGGAACGTGGTGCGCTGGTTGAACGGGTTCGGCATCGCCGGGGCGAACGCCGTGGCGAACGTGCGCGGCGTGACCGCGGCGATCTTCGACGTCACGTCCACCGAGTGGTTCTGCGCATCGCGGCCCTCGACGCGCGCGAACGCGATCTTCGGGTCACCCGCGGCCTTCACGCGGAACTGCACCGTGGCGAACTCGCCATCGCCCACGAGGCCCTGACCCGCACCCGCGAACGAGGCGCCATCGACCGAGCCCGGCTCGGCCGAGAACACCACGCCGCCCTGCGCGAGCACGAGATCACCCGCCGTGTACGACACCGGCTCGACCACCGCCGGGTCCCACGTGAGCTTGACCGCGATCGCCTGCAGACGGCCGCTGCCCGTGAACGCCACCTTGGCGGAGAGCGACTCACCGAGCTTGGCCTCGCCCACCGACAGCGTGAGCGCATCCGCGCTCGCGGCCGCCGGACGCGCCTTCGCCAACGGCGCGCTCGTGACCGGCGAGTAGTTGATCGCGAACATCACCAGGTCCTCGAAGTTGATCTTGTTGTCCGTGCTCGGACGCGCGTGCACCGACAGACTCGTCGTCGGACCCACGTCGAGGTAGTTGAACGCATCGACCGCCGAGCCCGTGATGCCGTAGTGCGCACCGAGCACCGAGAGGTCAGGACCCGCCACGCTGTTGTCGCCCTGACCCGGCGTGAAGCCGTCCGAGACGTCGCCCAGGTGGTAGTTGAGCGTGCCGTTCGTGCGGTTCGAGACGTCCGAACGCGTGCCGTACTGATCCACGACGTATGCGACGTAGTAATAGAAGTCGCGCGACGACGGCTCGTCGGTGGTGCCCGGCGCGGTCACCGAGGTGAGCGTCCAGCCCGCCGGCGGATACGACGCGGGTGCTGCCGGCACGCTGCCCGGCGACGGACCGTCATCGTACTCGGGATAGTTGCCGTAGCCCTTGCGCCACACCTCGACCGTCGAGCCCACCGGCACCGGCGACCACGACAGCGTGATCTTGGTGTTGCCGTCGGTGTCGTTGCCCGTGCGGACCTGCGTCGCCGACAGCGTGGTGATGGCGGCGACCGCCGGGTTCACCGCGAACTGCACGTCGATCGTGTGATTGCTCGAGATGGGACCGAACGTGTAAGGCGACGTGAGCGCTGCGGCCCCACCATCGACCGTGACGCTGGCCACGTGGTAGCCCGGATCCGCCGTGAACGTGAAGCTCGGCGTGGCCCCGAGGCTGTAGAGCGTGGTGCCGCTCGGCGCGATGCTGCCGATCGGACCCGCCGTGGCCACGATCTTGGCCTGGATCTCCAGCGAGACGGCCGACGACGTGGCACCGCTGTAGCTGCCGTCCCCGCTATAGACGGCGGTCAGCGAGTGCACATCCACCGA
>JAIOPA010000157.1 GCA_021414165.1 Candidatus Eiseniibacteriota bacterium | reverse complement strand
GTGAGGTCGACCCCGTTCGCGTCGAGCGAGGGACCGCTCACGCTCTCGATCTTGGAGCACGGGCCTTCGCAGCCCGCGAGCACGGCAGCGAGCGCGAGCAGCAGCCCGAGCCGGATGCGCAAGGACGTCTTCATGTTCGCGTCTCCTCTCACCAGTGGTACGTCAGGTTCGCACCCAACGCGTTGACATAGGACTTGTACACGCCGTCGAAACCATCGCGCTCACGGCCTTCGGTGGAGCGCTTCTCGACGAACAGGAACAGGTTGTAGGCGTCGATCGTCCACTTGCCGCGCTGCATGCCCAGACCCACGGTGGCGCCATGGCGGTTGGCATCGGGCAGCAGCGGCGTGACCGACTCCGGCGGAGCGGCAGCCGAGTCGTAGTAGTAGCCGAGCCGGTAGGTGTAGTTCGTGAGCCGGTGCTCGGCGCCCACGCGGATCGCCCACTGATCGCTGTAGTCCTCGATCAACTCGGTGTCGAGGCTGTTCGTGGTGGCGAAGTCGAGCGGCAGCTTCTGGAACGCCGACCATCCGGTCCACACGCCATCGATCTCGTACGTCCAGTTGGGCATGGGGTTCCACGCCAGGCCGATCACGCTCTGCGCCGGGAACACCAGCTCGGTCTTGACCGCCTGCGACGGCGGCAGGCCGGCGAGCACGACCGCATCGAGCGCGGGGCTGCCCGTGAGGATCTGCGTGAACGCGGCGCGGCCCGCATCGACCTTCACCGTGACCTCGCTCTTGTACGTGACCGCGAGCTTCCAGTTCGTGGCGAAGTCGCGCAGCAGCGCGGCGTGCCAGCCAAATCCCGGCGTGAAGTCGGACTCGAGCTTGGCGCTCGACACGTTGATCGGCGCGCCACCGCTGCCCGTGAACGTGGCGATGTTGTTGAGCTCGACCTTGGCGAAGCGGGCGTTGGCGCCCACGGCGACCGACATCTGCGGGGTGCGCTGCCACGCCAGGCTGAACGAACCGTCGATCGTCTGCAGGTTCGCCTTGGTCACGCGGTCGCGGCCCGTGAAGGCTTCGGGATCCTGCCACTCGATGCCCAGACCGAACGGCGCGTTCACACCCACGCCGTACGCCCACTTGTCGGCGAAGTGGTTGGTCCAATAGAACGTGGGCGGGAAGAAGTTGCCCGACTTCATCTCCTCGGAGACGCCGAAGCCCGGGTAGGGCGCCACACCCGCGAAGCTCGTGCGCGTGGTGAGCCACGTGCCGCCGAGCGAGAGCTGCTTGCCCTCGAGGCGCGTGAGCGCCGCCGGGTTGTAGAACTGGGCGGTGGCATCGTGCGCAGAGGCCGCATAGGCGCCCGCCATGCCGAGCGCCGCCGCGCCCTGTTCGTAGATGCCGTAGCCCGCTGCGAACGCGGCGGCCGGTGCGAGCAGCGCGGCCAGCGCCAGCGCCCGCACCACGCGGATCGTGCTCATGGGTCTGTTCTCCTCGGGAATCGGGTGTACTGCGGTTTCAGCTCTCGTGAGCCGGGGACCCTGCGGGGCCGCCGGCGTACATCGACTCGATCTGCTCCTTGAACGTCTGCGACACGACCTTGCGGCGGACCTTGAGTGTGGGCGTGAGTTCGCCCGCGTCGGCCGACAGGTCGCGGTCCAACAACTCGAACTTCTTGATCGTCTCGAACGGCGCGAGCCCGGCGTTCAGCTCATCGATCACACCCTGGAACAGCGCACGCACCGGCGCGGCCGCGATCAACTCGCGGCGCGAACTCATGGGCCAGCCGTGCGCCTTGGCCTCGATCTCGAGGTTCGCGAAGTTCGGCACCAGCAGCGCCACACAATAAGGCCGCTGGTCGCCCAGCATGACGGCTTCGCTCACCCAGCGCGAGGTCTTGAGCCGGCCCTCGAGCGGCTGGGGCGCGACCTTCTTGCCGCCGGCGGTGACCAGCAGGTCCTTGAGCCGGTCGGTGATCCGCAGGTTGCCCTCGGCGTCCAGGTGGCCCACGTCGCCGGTGTGGAACCAGCCGTCGCGCAGGCAGGCGCGCGTGGCCTCTTCGTTCCGGAAGTAGCCCTGCATGACGCCCGGGCCCTTGCACAGGATCTCGCCCTCGGCGCCGAAGCTCACCTGTGTGCCGGGGATGGGCGGGCCCACGGCGCCGGGGCGCTCCTTGCCCGGCACGTTCAGGCAGATGACCGGCGAGGTCTCCGTGAGGCCGTAGCCCTCCACGATGGGGATCCCGATCGCGAAGAAGAACTCCATGATCTTGGGGCCCAGCGGCGCGCCGCCCGAGATGCAGAAGCGCAGCCGGCCGCCCACGCGCTCACGCACCTTGGCGCCCACCAGTTTG
>JAIOPA010000156.1 GCA_021414165.1 Candidatus Eiseniibacteriota bacterium | reverse complement strand
TTCTCGCGCCAGGACCGGTTCTGGGTCGACTCCTACCTCTTGAACGTGGTCAACGGCCGCGGCGACGCGCAGGGCGTGCGGCTCGATACGTGGGGCTTCGGCAAGACGAACGCCACGTTCATCGTGGCCGACATCTCGGGGCAGTTCAATCCGCAGGACTTCAGCGGTAACGACCCGATCATCCCACGCGACTCCATCGCCACGCAGCGCGTGAACCGCACCGACGACTTCTATGTGGCACGGCTGCGGCGCGAGTTCTTGAAGGACAACAAGCTGCGTCTGGGCATGACGTTCAATCGCTTCGAGGGCTGGACCGGCCGCGATAGCGTGAGCGGCCCTTCGCCCTGGACGAGCGTGATCGCGATCGATTCGCGCTACCGCCTGGGCAAGACCGACCTCTCGCTGGAGTACGCCGAGAGCCGCCCCACGCTGCACGAGGGCAACGGCCGCGGCGGCCCGCTCACCATCGGCAAGCGGCCCACGCCGATCCACCTGTCGGATCGCGCGGTCGTGCAGGCCGAGATCCGCAGCCTGCGCATGGGCACCGCACGCACCGGCTATTTGAGCGTGGCGCCGGGCTGGTGGAGCCGCGGCGCGCGCTATCGCAACAGCCTGGGCGGCCCCAGCTCCGATGAGACGGGCTTCATCATCCAGTCCAACTACATGCTGCCCGAGCGCGCGATCACCTACTCGAACCAGTACCTGTCGTACTCGAACAAGGTGTTCAGCCGCAATGCCACAAAGGAGCTGTACAACGAGCTGTACATCGAGTTCGTGAACGGCTTCACCGGCAAGACCGCCTACCGCCGCCGCGACACCTACTCGCCCAGCGGTGGCTCGCTGCGCAAGGACACCCGGCTCGAGTGGTTCAACGAGCTGCAGGTCGAGAGCCGGCTGGCCTGGCTGCGCGTGCAGAGCAAGCTGCGCGACATCGGCAAGCCGGAGCGCAAGCAGCTGTTCTCGATCGAGAACTCGCTCAACCTGACCGCGCGCACGAAGGTCTACAACCGGTTCGTGTTCGGCAACGACGCGAGCATCCTGCGCAAGGGTCTGTTCACGCAGCTCCAGTACCGCCCCACCGGCAACATGGAGATGTTCCTGCAGTACGGCCCCGACTTCATCGGTGGCGGCTCCACGCCGGTCGACGAGGGCAACTTGAACGGCAATGGCGACCAGTTCGACCAGATCAAATTCATCCTCAAGGGGAACTTCTGATGCCCGCGCTCATGGACCTCGTCATGAACCCGATCCGGCCGCTGCGCCGTGCGCTCACGCTGGGGCTCGGCCTGTGTCTGGCCGCAGCACTCGCCCTTCCGGCGCTCGCCGCTCCCGAGAAGACCGCGGGTGGCATCCGGTTCACCTACCGCGACGCCAATGCCGGCACCGTGAGTTGGGCAGGCGCGTTCAACAGCTGGAATGCGACCGCGAACCCCATGAAGAAGGACGGCGACCTGTGGAGCGTCACGCTCGCGCTGCCGCCCGGGGAACAGACCTACAAGTTCGTGGTCGATGGCCAGTGGTTCGCCGATCCCGAGAACAGCGCCACCACGGGCGAGTTCGGCAATAGCGTGATCCAGGTGAGCCCGAGCGGCGATCTGGTGGCGCAGAAGGCCACGTCGAACACGGCGTACAGCCCCAAGATCCTCGTCGAGGGCCGCTTCATCGCGCTCTATCAGAGCATCCTGGAGCCCACCTACTCGCGCTTCGAGCTGCGCCGTCCCGAGATGGACGTGGACCTCGGATTCGGGGTGCGCTTCTCGGACGCACTCTCGGGCCGCATGCTCATGAACCTGAATCCTCGCAACGAGGACGCACAGGACTTCCGCAGCCGGCTCAACTTCAAGCGCGGGAGCCTCACGCTCGCGCAGCCCGGCTTCACGGTGTACGCGTTCGACAGCGAGAACCTGCAGACGTGGGATGACCCGTTCCAGCTGGTGGGCGGCATCGGACAGTACAACCACCCGTTCGGCTATCAGCGTCAGGGCTTCCAGGTCCGCACGCCGCAGCTGGGCTTCGAGACCGAGCTGCTCTACTCCGACAACTTCGAGCCCGGTGGCGTGACGTTCCCCGGCTTCAGCGTGGCGCGCGCGCCGCTGCCCGAGTTCGTGTTCGAGAGCGACCCCACCGCCAAGGCGCTCGCGCTGCTGGCCACCGAGCGCGGCACGAGTGGCTTCCGGCTCGGTAGTGGCCAGGCCTCGAAGGTCTCGACGACCGACTTCGGCGACAACGGCAAGGCGTTCGGCTACGGCGATGGCAACGAGAACACGTTCGCCATGCGCGTGAACCGCAAGCTCGGCAGCGCGTGGAAGGTGGGCCTGCTCGGCCGCACGGACCGCGGCTTCCAGCTGGGCCGGCTCGTGCTGGCCGAGCCCACCGGCGACAGCGTGGTGCGCGTACGCAGCGGCCAGACGATCCAGCAGTGGTACGGCCTTGGCGCCAACTCGCGCTGGCAGCCGCGCCCCGAGCTGCGGGTCGATGCCGAGGCGCTATTCGGCGCGCGCCGCTTGAACCTGGTGAACGGTTCGACCGACGAGGAATGGCGTGCCGCCTCGATCACCGCGATCGGCGGCTCGGGCTTCACGAAGTCGGCCAGCGCCACGGCCGATGGCAGCCACCTGACCACCGACGAGAGCGCCAAGTACCACCTGGGCGCGGCGTGGACGTTTGCCAACGGTGACATCACGCTGCGCGGCTCGGCCGAGCGCGAGCGGCATCGCTACCCGGCCTGGACGCAGACGCCGATCATCCCCGCCGGACTCTCCCCCGACGACCACGCGCGCGTGCTCAACGTGGAGTTCCAGCGCGCGCAGTACGCCGACCCCATGTCGCTGCTCGTCAACGACCGCAGCACGTTCGCGTTGGGCTGGGACCGCAACTGGCGCTACTACCTGGGCCGTGAGGTCAAGACCACGGTCGATGTGGAGTTCACGCACTTCGACTACGACGCTCGCACCGCGTGGGAGTACCAGATGTGGTTCCCCACCGGGAACTTCTGGCTCGAGAGCGGCAAGGCCGTGGTCGGCCCCGATCGCATGACCGTGCTCGGCCAGTCCGACGTGGTGAAGCTGCAGCCGTCGCTCGTGGTGCCGTTCGCGTTCAAGCGCAAAGCGGAATTCTCATGGAAGGGCAACTTCACGGGCGTCCATCTGGGCACGCAGCCGCGCTACGCCGAGTCGGTCTTCCGTCTGGGCTGGGACTGGAGCCGGGTGATCCGCGTGGAATCCGATGCCCGCTGGGTCAAGTACGACGTGCCCGAGCTGTCGCTCACGCGCGGCTACACGAGCGTGTTCACCGATCTCACCTACCGCTGGGCGCCCGGTATCGAGCTGTCACTCGGCTTCGGTGTCGATCCCAACGCGCTGGACCCGATCACCAACGAGTACGCCGGCAATGGCCGCGAGCGCTACCTGAACGCGCGCAACGCGAATGGCTTCGTGGCCGAGACCGACTACCTGTCACTCGCCCCGCAGATCTCGGCCGCGGAGCGCGCGCTCATGAACGAGCGCCGCATCCAGCTCCAGGCCATCGTCCACTTCTAGTCCCACTGGCCCGGCCGCAGTAAAGGAGGATCCCATGCGTCGACTCACCCCGGTCCTGTTGCTCCTCTCGCTCGCGTTGGCACTCGCCGCGCTCGGCTGCAGCACGCTCAACTTCGTCAAGCGCCGGCTGCCGCCGCCCACCCCCACCGCGGACGGCGTCACGTTCCGCTTCGAGGCCCCGAGCGCCAAGATCGTGCAACTCGCGGGTGACTGGCCGGAGAACAAGTGGCTCGCCGGTCAGGCTCAGACGGGCTCGTTCCTGGTGGGCGAGATGAAGGACGAGGACGGCGACGGCATCTGGACGCGCACCGAGAAGCTGCCGGCCGGCCGCTACCAGTACAAGTTCGTGATCGACCGCGTGAACTGGAAGGACGACCCCAACAACCCGAACCGCCAGAACGATGGCTTCGGCGGGTTCAACTCGTTGTTGGACGTCCGGTGAGGTCCGAGCGAACGATGCGTTCACCTGCACCGTCGTCCCGCCGCCGGGCATTCGTTGCGCTCCTCGCTCTGGCGGTCGCCGCCACCGCGTTGCTCAGCGGTTGCAGCGGTAACAAGACCAGCAAGCTGCTGGTGCCGACCGGCATCCGGCCCTCGCCCGAGGTGGCCACGGGCGGGCTCAAGGGGCTCGTGTTCTTCGACTCCACGTCCTATCCGGGCCTGGGCTCCGCCCCGCTGCCGCCCGCGATCGTGACCGTGTTCGATGGCGTCGACGTGGTGGCCGAGACCACCACGACCGCCAGCGACCGCTCGTTCACGTTCACGCAGCTGCCGCCCGGCGACTACGGTCTCGTGGCGCGGTCGCATGCGTTCAGCCCGCGCGTGTTCGGACCGTTCCGGGTGGTCGACAAGGTCCGTGAGGCCGGTGACCTCTCGCTCGTGGCGAACACGCGCGACTCGCTCGCGAGCATCACCTATCTCGTGGGCACCATGCCGGGCTTCGGCACCGACGAGATCGGTAACTTCACGAACTACTGTGACGCGCTGAACGTGGGCCGCTGGACGTACCCGAACGTGCTGTTCCCGCAGAACACCGTCCCGGCGGGCACGTTCCGGTTGAAGTTCGTGACCGACGCGTCGTCCACGCCCGGGCATCTCATCGGCTGGGGCGGCGATGGCGCCACCACGCTCACCGTGCCCGTGCGGGGTGCCACCGCGCGGTTCGGCACCGATGCTGCGACCGACCTGGTGGTCACGTTCCCCGCGGCCGGCAACTACGACTTCGTGTTCGACGAACGCCGTCTCACGATCGACATCACGCCCACGCCTGCTGGCATCGTGCGCGCCTCGAGCGCGCAGCTGGCCGGCACGCCCCCGACCTCCCGGAGGATCCGATGATCCGCGCGCTGCGTTGCCTTGCCGCTCTCCTCGTCGTCTCGTCGCTCACCAGCTGCGCTGGCGGCTGGAAGAATGGCGTGCCGCCGCAGGGACTCGCCGAGGGCTCGGCCGCGGTCGCGGCTCCCGCCAAGGCCGCGAAGACCGCCGCGGCGGCTCCGCAGGCCACGGCAGACGGCATGACGTTCAAGTACTCGGGCGCGGCGAACACGGTGGCACTCGCGGGTGAGTTCAACGCGTGGAGCACGAGCGCCGACCCGCTCGCGAAGGGCAGCGATGGCGTGTGGGCGATCACCAAGAAGCTCGCCCCCGGCCGCTATGCGTACAAGTTCGTGATCGATGGTGGCACCTGGAAGGACGACCCGTCGGCCAAGGAGTCGGTCGATGACGGCTTCGGCGGCAAGAACAGCATCGCCGTGGTGGGTGCGGGTGCCAGCGCAGGCACGGCCATGGCGGCCGTGGCTCCGGCGGCTGCTGCGCCGGCGGCGGCCACGGGTGATGGGGCCACGTTCCGTTACACGGGCGCGGGCAACACCGTGAACCTGGCGGGCGAGTTCAACGCGTGGAGCACGAGCGCGGACCCCCTCACGAAGGGCGCCGACGGCGTGTGGACGATCACCAAGAAGCTCGCCGCGGGCCGCTACGCCTACAAGTTCGTGGTCGACGGCAGCAACTGGAAGGAAGACCCGGCCGCCAAGGAGACCGTGGACGACGGCTTCGGCGGCAAGAACGCGATCATGGTGGTGGGTGCGGGCGCTGCGGCCGTTGTCGCGACGCCGGCCGCCGCACCGGCGGCTGCCGCCGTCGCGGGCACCGGCACCGGCACCACGTTCCGTTACTCGGGCGCGGGCAACACGGTGCACCTGGCGGGCGAGTTCAACGCCTGGAGCACGAGCGCGGATGCGCTCACCAAGGGCGCCGACGGCGTGTGGACGATCACCAAGCCGCTCGCGGCCGGCCGCTACGCCTACAAGTTCGTGGTCGATGGCAGCAACTGGAAGGAAGACCCGGCCGCCAAGGAGACCGTGGACGACGGCTTCGGTGGCAAGAACGCCATCGCGGTGGTCGGCGCGGGGGCGGGCAGCGCCGCTCCCGCCGCTGCTGCCGCGGCAGCTCCTGCCGCGGCGAAGGCCGTGACCGGCAAGGGCAAGGCGCCGGTCGTCTCGGCCGCGGGCGTCGTGTTCACGTATGCGGGCAGCGCACGCACGGTGTCGCTGTGCGGCAGCTTCAACGACTGGGCCCCGATCGCGGACCCCATGCCGCAGCAGGCCGATGGCACCTGGACGATCACCAAGAAGCTCAAGGCTGGCAGCCATTCGTACAAGTTCCTCGTCGACGGCGCGCAGTGGAAGACCGACGAGGCCAACAAGACGTCCGAGGATGATGGCTTCGGCGGCAAGAACTCCGTCCTCGTCGTGAAGTGATCTCGACGTGGCGGGCACGCCCACGCGCGCCCGCCACGCTGACCGGACGCGCCGCGCAGCACCGCCTCCGGTTCCCCTCGACGCCCGTGCCACGAGTCCGGGCAGGAGAAGACGCATGAACGTCGCGAGTCCATCCCGCCACTCCCTTCTCTCCCGCGTCATCCTCGCGGCCGCACTGCTCGCGCTCGGCGCCAGCGCGGCGTTCGCGACCAAGGTCACGTTCCGCTACCAGCCGGTGATCGGTGGCGTGAACTCGGTCTCGGCCGCCGGCAGCTTCAACGGCTGGAACGCGACCGCGAACCCGTTGAAGGATGACGACAAGGACGGCATCTGGTCGGCCGAGTTCGACCTGCCGCCGGGCCGCATCGAGTACAAGTTCGTGGTGAACGGCGACCAGTGGTTCACCGACGAGAACGCGGCGGATACCTCGGACGACGGATTCGGCGGCAAGAACTCGATCCTCGTGCTCAAGGACCAGCCGGTCACCGTGGGCCACGGCGCCACGGTCAAGAAGGCCGATGCCCCCAAGCTGGGACTGCGCCAGGTCACGTTCAAGTTCCGCCCGTCGCCCAAGCCCGATGCGATCTGCGTGGCGGGCACGTTCAACGACTGGACGCTCGGCAAGACGCCCATGACCGACGCCGACGGCGATGGCGAGTACACGGCCACGCTGCTGCTGGCCCCCGGCTCGTATCAGTACAAGGTCGTGATCGGCTCCAACGGCTGGACGCAGGACAAGGCGGGCCAGGACGGCGAAGCCGACGATGGCTTCGGCGGCAAGAACTCCATCAAGAATGTCGATGAGCGCTTCCCGAGCATCGCGGTCAAGAAGGGCGACGGCGAGGTGTTCTCGGATGGCGTGCAGCACACGCAGGGCGCTCAGGAGCTCAACGCACTCGGCGGTGGCGTGATCGAACTCACGACCCGTGCGCACCTCGATGACGTGAGCGGCGTGGACCTGGTGTGGTGGACCACCGGCGCCGAGACGCGCGTGAGCATGAAGCCGGTCGAGAAGGACCGCGTCTACGAGTACTTCCGCAGCGAGCTGAAGCTGCCCGAGGGCGCCAAGTACGTGTTCCAGTACCAGGACGGCAAGGCCGGTCCGTGGCTCGGGACCAAGGGCCTGTCGAAGACGCGCGTCGCCGAGGACTACTTCACGTATGACAGCGCGCGCTTCCCCGCGTTCGTGACGCCGGACTGGGTCAAGAACGGCATCATCTACCAGATCTTCCCGGACCGGTTCCGCAACGGCGATCCCAAGAACGACCAGGACTTCAAGGAGTGGTACTACGCTGGCAAGAACCAACTGCCAGCCAGTGGCAAGATCAACTCCGACTTCCAGGAGTACTACCACCTGGTGAAGTGGGATGACATCGCCGCGCTCACGCAGGCCCCGCACACGGCGGACCGCCGCGACTGGATGGCGTTCTACGGTGGCGACATCGAGGGCGTGCGCCAGAAGCTCGACTACCTGAAGTCGCTGGGGATCACGATCATCTACTTCAACCCGATCTTCGAGGCCAAGTCGACGCACAAGTACGACGCGGCCGACTACCGCAAGATCGATCCGCACTTCGGCACGAACGAGCAGTTCGTGGCGTTCGTGAAGGAAGCGAAGTCGAAGGGTATCCGCGTCATCCTGGACATCGTGTTCAACCACAGCGGCAATAGCCATTGGGCGTTCAAGGACGCGGTCGAGAAGGGCCCGGCCTCGCCGTACTACACGTGGTTCGAGTTCAAGCAGTACCCCTTGCCCACCGGCTGGCCCGACGTGAACCGCCCGTGGAAGCCGGGTGACTACTACTACTGCTGGTGGAACTTCGGCGACCTGCCCGACCTGAACTTCGACCTGTCGCGCGACAACAAGGCCGAGGTGCCGATCCGTGACGTGAAGGACGCGCAGCCGAACGTGGCGCTCATCAAGTACCTGCTCGATGCCACCGAGTACTGGCTCAAGGACGCCGATGTCGACGGCGTGCGCCTGGACGTGCCGAACGAGGTGCCGTTCTGGTTCTGGAAGCTGTTCAACGCTCGTGTGAAGAAGGTGAAGCCCGACGCCTACATCGTGGGCGAGTTGTGGGGCAATGCCTCGGACTACGTGAAGCCGGGCATGTACGACGCGGTCATGAACTACGCGTTCTTCCGTGACCCGGTGCTCAAGTTCCTGTGCAACGCGCAGGGCACGGGCGCCGAGTTCGACGCCGCACTCGCCACCGGCCGGCTCACCTACCCGCGCCAGTCGGTCGCGGTGCAGATGAACCTGATCGACAGCCACGACACGGTGCGCTACCTCACGCAGGCCAACGGTGACGTGAGCCGCCTCACGCTCGCGGCGCTGTTCCAGATTACTTACGTGGGCGCCCCCGCGATCTACTACGGCGATGAGGTCGCGCTCGAGGGCCAGCGCGACCCCGACTGCCGCCGGCCGTTCCCGTGGGACTGGGAGAAGGACGCCAAGCGCGCTTCCGTGCATGCCTACTACACGAAGGTCGCGAACCTGCGGCTCAAGCACTCGGCGTTGCGCACCGGCGAGTTCCGCACGCTCGCCACGCAGGGCCAGACCATCGCCTACCTGCGCAGCGACGCGACCGCGAAGTTCGTGGTGGTGATGAACGCTGGCCGTCAGGCCACCCAGGTCACGCTCGACACCGCAACGCTCGGCGGCACGGTGAAGGCGACCGACGCACTCGAGGGCGGTGCGGCACAGAACTGGAGCGGCACGGTCACGATCGACCTGCCTGCCGCCACCGGCCGCGTGTTCCAGATCACGAAGTAACCGCCGTAGAAGCCAGAAGCCGCCGCGAGCCGATCGCTCGCGGCGGCTTCGACGTTCCGGCCCGTGCGCTACTTCTGCAGGAACTCCAGGATGCGATCGAGCCGCGCCGCCCAGGCCGGCTCGTTGTGCTTGGCACCCTCGACGACCTCGTAGCGCAGGTCCTTGCCGCGCTGCCAGCCCGCCTTCTCGAGCGCAGCCGTGAGCGCGTCAGCACCCTCGAGCCACTCCCGGTGGCCATCGGCCGTGGGCGTGCTCTCGGCGGTCCCGATGTCGACCCACACGCGCAGCGGCTTCTTGCCCTGTTCCGCCACGCGCTTCACGATCGCGTTGCCCGACCACCACACCGCGGGCGACACGCTCCCCACCCGCCCGAACACGTCGGGGTGCAGGAGCCCGAGGTCGAGCGAGATGAGCCCGCCCAACGACGAGCCGATCACCGTGCGGGCACCCGGCGACTTCACGGTGCGATAGCTGGAGTCGATGAACGGCACCAGCTCCTCGGTGAGGAACCGCATGTAGGCGGTGGACTTCCCGCCGCCATAGCGCGCATCGGTCTCGTAGGTGTAGTCCTCGCGGCGCTGCGACGTGTTGGCGATCGCCACCACGATGCACGGCGCGATGCGCTTCTCGCGGATCAGCCGGTCGGCCGTCTCGTCGGCGCCCCACTCGAGCCCGGGCAGGAAGCTGGTCGCGCCATCGAACACGTTCTGCCCGTCATGGAAGTACACCACCGGGTAGCGCTGCTTCGTGGCCTTGTCGTAGCCCGGAGGCAGCCACACCCACACGTCGCGCGCGAGCACGTGTTTGGACGGGAACGCGACATGATCCCGGATATCCCCGGTCCGCGATGGCGTACGTGCCGGCTTCGACTCCGTCTGGTCGCGCCACGCCTCGACCACGACCGCCATCGTGTCGGCCGCGCCCTGCACGGTGCCCTGCCGGTTCGCACGCTCGGCGCCACCCGCCACCTTCTCGACCGTGTCCCAGCTCCCACGCGTGACCTTGAACTGGAACGCCGTGCCCACCGGCAACTCCAGCGTGCCCACGTGGCGGCCATCGGCACGGGCCTGGAGCGCCAGACCGGCGCCGTTCCAGTTGCCGAGCGCGGGCAGGTCTCCCGAGAGCCATAGCGTCGAGCCCGCCGGCGTGCCGGCCGGAGCCTCGACCACGAACGTCACCGAGGCCGCTGCGGGCCCCGCCAGGGCCATGCCGAGCAGGCAGACGCTCAGGAGCTGGTAGGTACCGCTGAATCGCTCCATGGGGCGCTCCTCGGCGTTCGGGGAAACAGCGGCGCTGCCATTGCCGGAATCGTGTTCAAGACCGACGTTAACCCATGCCACGAAGTGGCTTCCAGCGCCTTCCAGCGCACGGAATCCTTGACGCAGATGCACGCGCTTCGTCATCCTCTACCGCCATACGGAGGACTCCCATGCGCTCGAATCACGTCTTCGCCGTGGCGCTCCTGCTCGCCGCCTCGCTCGCGCTCCCGGCGCGCACGCAGGCCGCAGCCGCCGACGGCAATATCGAATGGAACGGCATCTCCCACTATCCGTGGCAGGAGCGCCGTCCGCTCTGCCCGGTCAACGGCGAGAGCTTCCAGGTCCGCTTCCAGACCTATCGCAACGACCTCACGTCGGCGGCATTGCGGCTCACGGTGGGCGCGAGCGTCACCGCGATCCCGGCCACGCGCATCGCGACCCGCGGCCCCTACGACGTGTGGGCGGCACAGATCCCCGCGACCGCGAGCAACACCGAGAGCTACTGGATCGAGCTCACCGATGGCGCGGTCACGGACTACCTGAGCAAGAACGGCCTCACGCACACCGTGCCCGCGGACGGCGGCTACGCGATCAACTTCACCACGTTCGAGCATGCGCCCCCGGGTGCCACGCTCGTGAATGGTGGCGCGGCGGTGTTCAAGGTGTGGGCCCCGGACGTCGCCACGGCCTTCGTGCGCGGTGTCTTCAACAACTGGGGCACGCTCGCCATGACCAAGACCGGCGAGTGGTTCACGGCGAAGGGCCTCAACGTCG
>JAIOPA010000155.1 GCA_021414165.1 Candidatus Eiseniibacteriota bacterium | reverse complement strand
AGCACGTTGTTGTGACCGATCTCGAGGAAGCCGGTGAGGCCGGACTCATTCGTGAAGCCGGCGCCGGCCGAGGCCGTACCCACCTGCTTCTCGCTCACCTTGAACACCAGGTCGACGTCGGTGCTCTCGGCCGGCGTGAAGACCGGGATGACCTCATTGAAGATGCCGAGGCGCATGACGTCGCCCTGGCTGCGCACCAGCGCCGAGCGGCGGAACAGGTCGCCCTCGCGCACGTCGATCTCGCGGCGGATGACCTTCTGGCGCGTGCCCTTGTTGCCGGTGATGCTGATGCGCCGCACGTGCGACGGCCCGCCCTCGCCCACGCCGATCGTGAGATCGACGATCGAGTCCGAGACCACGGTCTCGCGCGGCTCCATGTTCACGTACAGATAGCCCTGCTCGGCGTACTCGGCATACGCGCCCGAGACGGCCTTCTGGATGCGGCCCTTGTTGTAGTCGGGGCCACCCTTCTTGGGCCACTGCCGCTCGAGCGCCGGGGTCTTCACGACCTCATTGCCGCTCCACGTGACCTTGCCCATCGTGTACTTGCGGCCGGCATCCACCTTGACGCGCAGCGTGAGATCGCGCGGCGTCGCGCCCGGCTCGACCACGAAGTCCGACACGACCATGTCGCGATAACCGTGGTCGTGGAACCAGCCCTCGAGCTTCTCGCGGTCCTCGGTGAACGATTCATCCTTGAGGTCGCCACCGCCCAGGAAGCCCTTGGCCTTGGTCTTCATGGCCTTGCGCAGCGCCTTCGGCGGCGCGTTCCCGATGCCCTCGAACGCGATGGCGCGGATGCGGACCTTCTCGCCTTCCTCGACCAGGAAACGCAACTCGATCTCGTTGCGGCCCTCGAGCGTGTCGACCTTGCTGCTGATCTTGGCGCGCGAGAAGCCCTCTTCCTGGTAGTACTTCTTGAGCGTGTCGATCTGGTTCGACGTGGCCGTGGGCGAATAGGTCTCGCCCACCTTCAAGAACAACTTCTTCTCGAGGTCGGAGTCCTCACGCTTCTTCTGGCCCTCGAACGAGATCTTCGCGATACGCGGGCGCTCGACGACGACGATCGTGAGATCGACCTCGTTCGTGGCCTTGTCGGTGCGCTGGCGCAACCGCACGTCGGAGAACAGACCTAGCGCGACCAGCTTGCGCTGTCCGCGGCGCATGACGTCCGCGGCGAACAACTGGCCGGGGCGCACCTCGAACGTGCGCAGGATGCGGGTCGAGTCCGTGAAGGCATTGCCCTCGACGGTGATGCTGCGGATCGTCGGCGGACCGGTGGGTTCGGCAGGCGCGAGCGACGTCGTGTCGATCGGTGCGAACTGGGCCCGGGCGGGCAGCGCGGTCAGTGCGAGCACGAGGCTCGCGAGGATCGCGACGAAAGTCAGGTTGCCGCCACGCCGGGGGGTACGCGAATCGGTGTCAGGCACTCGGGGTTCTCCTGTGGCCACGGGCAGGTTCCGAGCTGCGCCACTCCCGCGGGACGCGTCCGTGCGCGCGGTGCCGAGCGGCGTGGCCATGCTGGGGGGAGTCGGCGGGCGATGATGGACAAGACCCGTGCCCTTGTCCAGCCCGCGCCCGGGTGCGGAAGGCACGCAACCATACCCCTTTGCGCCCCTCGGTGTTCCCGCGATCCGTGCTCGCTTCCCCACCGCCCACGACCGCCAGGGGTCCAGTCCCACGCGGTCTCCGGCGTCCACGCGCCTCCAAGCGCGGCCGGAGGCCGCGGCCCCCGCCACACGAAAACAAAAGCCGCCGGGCCCCACTCGGGACCCGGCGGTCTGTCACGGCTTCGTGAGTTCTACGGCTGCGGCGTCGGCACCACCGTCGGCGCCGGCGTACCGGCAGGCACCGGGACGAAGTCCAGCGCGTCGTCCTTGCGGGTCACGATGACGTTCGAACCCGCCGGCAACTGGCCGCGCAGGATGAACTCCGCGAACGGATCCTCGAGCAACCGCTGGATCGCTCGCTTCAACGGACGCGCACCGAGTGCCGGGTCGAAGCCCTTGTCGATGAGCAGTTCCGTCGCCTCGGGCGAGAGCTCGAGCGTGATGTCCTGCATCTTCAGACGGGCGCTGAACTGCCCGAGCAGGATGTTCACGATCTCCTTCATGTTGTCGCGCACCAGGGCGTGGAACACGATCACGTCGTCGATACGGTTCAGGAACTCCGGGTTGAAGGCGCGCTTCAACTCGTCCTGCACCGTCGACTTGATCTGGCTGAACTGCTGCGCACCGTCGACCTGCTTGAAGCCGAGCTTCTGGCCGCCCGACACGATCTGCCGGCCGCCCAGGTTCGACGTCATGATGATGACGGTGTTCTTGAAGTCGACCTTGCGACGCGAGCTGTCCGTGAGCACGCCGTCGTCCAGGACCTGCAGCAGCACGTTGAACACGTCGGGATGCGCCTTCTCGACCTCGTCGAGCAGCACGACCGAGTACGGCTTGCGGCGCACCTTCTCGGTGAGCTGACCACCCTCTTCGTAGCCGACGTAGCCGGGAGGCGCGCCCACGAGACGCGACACCGAGAACTTCTCCATGTACTCGCTCATGTCGATGCGGATGAGCGCGTTCTCGTCGTCGAACAGATACGTGGCGAGCGCACGCGCCAGCTCGGTCTTACCGACGCCCGTGGGCCCCAGGAAGATGAACGAGCCGATCGGACGCTTGGGATCGCGCAGACCCACGCGGTTACGGCGCACGGCGCGCGACACGGCCGAGACGGCCTCGTCCTGGCCGACGACGCGCTTCTTGAGCTCGTCCTCCATGCGCAGCAGTTTCGCGCTCTCCTCGGCCGCGAGCTTCACGACCGGGATGCCCGTCATGATGCTGAGCACGGCCGCGATCATGTCCTCGTCGACCTGCACGCTCTGGTCGCGCTTGCTCTCCGACCACGACTTCTTGAGGTCGTTGCGGCGCGAACGCAGTTCCTTCTCCTTGTCGCGGAGCCGGGCGGCCTTCTCGTATTCCTGGCCCCGGATCGCGGCTTCCTTCTCCTTCACCACCTCCTCGAGCTTCTTCTCGAGGTCGTGGATCTCGGACGGCACCGTGGAGACCGAGAGCCGCGCGCGCGCGCACGCCTCGTCGATCACGTCGATCGCCTTGTCCGGGAAGAAGCGGTCGTTCATGTAGCGGTCGGCCAACTTCACGGCCTGCACGATGGCGCCATCGGTGATCTTCACACCGTGGTGCGCCTCGTACTTGTCGCGCAGCCCCATGAGGATCTGGGTCGTGTCCTCGATGCTCGGCTGATCGACCGTGACCGGCTGGAAGCGGCGCTCGAGCGCACCGTCCTTCTCGATGTACTTGCGGTACTCATCGAGCGTCGTGGCGCCGATGCACTGCAGCTCGCCGCGCGCCAGCGCCGGCTTGAGCATGTTCGACGCGTCGATCGCGCCCTCGGCACCGCCCGCACCGACGATCGTGTGCAACTCGTCGATGAAGATCACGGTGTCCTTGGACTCGCGCAGTTCGTTCATGACCGTCTTCAACCGCTCCTCGAACTGGCCGCGGTACTTGGTACCGGCGACCACGGCCGCCAGGTCGAGCGTCACGATGCGCTTGTTCTTGAGGCTCTCGGGCACCTGCGTGGAGATGATGCGCTGCGCCAGACCCTCGGCGATCGCGGTCTTGCCCACGCCCGGCTCACCGATGAGCACGGGGTTGTTCTTCTTGCGGCGCGACAACACCTGCACGACGCGCTCGATCTCCTTGTCGCGGCCGATGACCGGGTCCAGCTTGCCCTCGCGCGCGAGCGCGGTGAGGTCACGGCCGAACTGGTTCAGCGCGGGCGTCTCGGCGCGCTCCTCGCCACGCTCGGTGCTCTGCGTGGAGCTGGGCGTGCCACCCAATAGCTTGAGCGTCTCTTCGCGCACGCGCTTGCGGTCCACGCCCAGCTCGAGCAGCACCTTGGCAGCCACGCCCTCACCCTCGCGGATGAGACCGAGCAGCAGGTGCTCCGTGCCGACGTAGTTGTGACCGAGCGAACGCGCTTCCTCGACGGCCAGTTCAAGCACGCGCTTGGCGCGCGGCGTGAACGGGATCTCGCCGATCGTCATGGTGCCGCCCGAGGCGCTCACCATGTTCTCGACCTCCTGACGGATGCGGTCGAGGTCGAGACCCAGATTGTTGAGCACGGTGGCGGCGATGCCCTCACCCTCACGGATGACGCCGAGCAACAGATGCTCTGTGCCGATGTAGTCGTGCTGGAGGCGCGCGGCCTCCTCACGGGCGAGATAGATGACCTTGCGGACTCGTTCGGTGAACTTGTCGTGCATGGCGTTTTGTCCCGGATGCCCTCGTGGCCTCCGGGCGCTCCTCCTTTATGAAGATCGGGATTCCCCGGCCTCGCGTTCGGCGGCAGCGAGCCGCTCACGCACGACCTGGGCGCGATAGAGATTTCGTTCGGGCGGCGCCATCTCCTCACCAGCCAGACGCTGGAGATGCGCCGGTTGCGTCGACACCAGCAACTCGTTCACGACACGCAGCGGGCACAGGCCCTCGAGGCCCATGGCCACACCGAGCCGCACCGCCGAGCACAGGTTGATGACTTCCTTGGCCTGGATCGAGCGGCAATAACGCAGCGTGCCGTAAGCACGCCAGACCTTGTCCTCGAGCTGGGTGCGGGCGTCGCGCAGCATGCGCTCGCGCGCGCGCTCCTCGGTCTCGATGATCTGCTTGGTCACGCGCTCCAGGCTCTCGATGGAATCGCGCTCGCTGCGGCCGAGCGTGGTCTGGTTCGAGATCTGGAACAGGTTGCCCATGATCTCACTGTGCTCGCCGTACAGGCCGCGCACATTGAGTCCCACCTGCATGATGCTCTTGAGGACGCGCTGGATCTCCTCGAGCAACACGAGCGCCGGCAGATGGATGAGCACCGAGGCACGCAGCCCCGTGCCGGCATTCGTGGGGCACGCGGTGAGGTAGCCGATGTCGTCGGAGAACGCATACTCGAGCGAGCCGTCGAGCTCGTCGTCGGCCGCGTCGGCCAACGCCCAGGCCTCGGCCAGCTGGAAGCCGGGCGTGAGCGACTGCAGCCGCAGGTGATCCTCTTCGTTCACCATGACACTGATGCGATCGTCCTTGGCCACATAGATGCCGCGCGGCCGTGCGCCGTCGCCCAGCTCATGCGAGACGAGATGGCGCTCGACCAGCACCTGGCGCTCGATCGCCGAGCACTCCTGCATCTTGAGCAGCAGCCCGCCACCCAGCACCGGCGAGGCCTGCACGGCACCGCCGACGCGCGCGAGCACGCCGTGCAACTGTTCGTCCTTGGCGCGGTGCGTGAACGGCACCTCGCGCAGGTTGCGCGCCAGCCGGATGCGCGTCGACAGCACCATCTCGGCGTGCGGGCCCGTGCCGCGCAGCCACGGGGCCGGCGTCGCGAACAGACCGGCGAAATCGATGGGCGCGCTCATGACGGGCTCCCCGGCACGGCCGCGCGGGCCTCGGCCTCGAGCTTGCGGATCTCGTCGCGGATCTGCGCGGCGCGCTCGAACTCCTCGCGCTCGACCGCACGCTGCAGTTCGTCGTGCAGGCGCTGCACATGCCGCAGTGCCGCACCGGCGGTACCGCCACGCACGGGCGCCTTGCCGCGATGCCGCGTGTCGCCATGGATCCGGCGCAACAGCGGCTTCAACTGGTTCTGGAACGCCTTGTAGCACTCGCTGCAACCCAGGCGGCCGGTCTCCTTGAACGAGGAGTACTGCAGGCCGCAGCGCGGGCAGACCACATGGCCGACGCGCTCCTCCTCGCTGTTGGTCATGGAGTCCACCATGCCCGCGAGCAGGTCGGCGATGTCGAACTGGTGCTGCTGCGCCGGGGTGTGCATGCCCTTCTCCTCGGCACAGCGCTCACACACGTGGATCTCCGACATGGTGTTGTCGTGGATCTCCGTGAAGTGCACGCTCGCGGGATTCTTGCCGCAGATCTGGCAGAGCATGGGTTCCCCTGAAGGATGAGCCCGGGTGTCAGGCCGGGAGCAGACGACCGTCTTCGAGTCGCAGGACACGATCCGCCGTACCGGCCAGCCGCATGTCATGCGTGACCACCACCACCGTCTGATGCCGTTCGTGCGCCAACGCTTTCAACAAGCTGTGAAGTTGTACGGCCGAGGCTGCGTCGAGATTGCCGGACGGCTCGTCGGCGAGCAACAGCGCGGGCTCCGGGGCCAACGCCCGGCCGACCGCCACCCGCTGCGCCTCGCCGCCCGACAACTCGGAAGGCACATGCTCCCGGCGCCCCTCGAGACCGAGCACGGCCAGCACCTCGCGGGCGCGGGCCTGCGCGGTCGCGTGCGACTGACCGGCGAGCAGCAGCGGCATCATGACATTCTCCTCCGCCGTGAACTCAGGGAGTAGATGGTGGAACTGGAACACGAACCCCAGGCGCGCCAGCCGGAGCCGGCAGCGGGCGTTCTCGTCGAGCCCCTCCAGGGCCTGCCCGGCCAGCTCGAGCGTGCCGGAATCCGGGCGGTCGAGGGTGCCGAGCAGGTTCAGGAGCGTGCTCTTGCCCGAACCCGAGGCCCCGACTATCGCCAGAAGCATGCCACGCGGGACCTCGAGATCGATGCCACGCAGGACCTCCAGCGAGCCCCCCGGCGTGCGGTACGATTTGCACAACCCGATCGCGTGCAACGCCAGCGAGCCGTGCCCATCCCCTCTTTTTGCAATCACTTCGGGGCCAGCGTTCAGGTTCATGCTCAGACCTGCTTCCGGATGGCTTCGATCGGGTCGAGCTTCGAGGCCCGCCACGCCGGATACCAGGCGGCGGCCAGACACAGCACAAGGGCGGCCAGAATCACGGCAGCGAAGTCGCCGGCCTCGGGCTTCACGGGCAGCGTCTCGATGAAGTAAACGTCCCCCGGTAGGTGAATGGGGAACCAGCCGATGAGCGCGATCAGCCCCGCTCCGAGCACGGTCCCGAGCAGGGTCCCGAGGAACCCGATCAGCATCCCCTCGCCCAGGAACACCGCCATCACCTGGCCCGGCGAGGCACCGAGCGTGCGAAGCACGCCGATGTCGCGGCGCTTCTCGAGCACGACCATGAACAGCGTGCTGGCGATGTTGAACGCCGCCACCAGCACGATGAGCGCGAGGATCACGAACATCATGGTCTTCTCGAGCTTCATCCAGGTGAACAGGTTGTGATTCAGGTCGATCCAGTTGTTGGAGCGCAGGCCCGGCCGGTCGGCGACCTTGCGGAGCTGCTCGGCCACGACCGGTGCCGCGAACATGTCCGCCAGCTTCACCTCGATGCCCGTCACGCGATCACCGAGTTCGAAGAAGCGCTGAGACGCACCCACGGCCGTGAAGCCGAAGCTGGAGTCGTAGGTGTAGAGCCCGCTCGTGAACAGCCCCACCACCCGGAACGGCCGCAGGCGTGGCGCGTAGCCGAACGCCGACTTGGTGTCGCCCTGGAGCGTGGCCAGCAACACCCGATCGCCCGGGCGCGCCTGCAAGCGCACGGCAAGCTCACTGCCGAGCACGATCCCCGGCTCGCCCTCGGGCGTGACCTCGGGGATCGAATCGAGCTTCGGCGTGATCGAGCGGCTCACCGTGGTGACCTCACGCTCGTGCGACAGATCGACGCCCTTCACGACCAGGCCCTCGGACAACCCGTCGTGGAACACCATGGCCTTGGCGTACGTGAACGGCGAGGCGCCCAGCACACCGGGCTCCTTCGCGATGCGCTTCGCGAGCGCGGGCCCCCCCGAGATGCCATCGGTCGTGGAACCCAGCAACACCACATGCGCATCGGTCCCGGCGATCCGCGACTGGACCTCGCCCTCGAAGCCGTTCATGACCGCGAGGACCGCGAGCAGCACGGCCACGCCGACCGCCACTCCGGCAATGCTGATGCCGGTGAGCATACGGACGAATCCCGTGCGGGGCCGCGCACGCAGATAGCGGCCGGCGATCCACAGCGGGACGTTCACCGCGGGCCCGCGCCCTCGTCGGCCGCGGGGACTTCCTCGGTCACATCGTCCGCGACCGGCCGGCCCTCCTCGGGCCGCAGCTGCGGGAACAGCAGGACGTCACGGATCGAGCGCGAGTCGGTGGCGAGCATGACCAGGCGGTCGATGCCGATGCCGACACCGCCCGTGGGCGGCATGCCGTACTCGAGCGCGCGCAGGTAGTCCTCGTCGAGCTGCTGGGCCTCGTCGTCGCCGCGCTCGCGCGCCGCGCCCTGGGCCTCGAACGCCGCACGCTGCGCGTCGGCGTCACACTGCTCGCTGAACGAGTTCGCCAGCTCCATGCCGGCCACGAACATCTCGAAGCGCTCCACGACACGCGGGTTCGTACGCGAGACGCGTGCGAGCGGCGAGACCGCGACCGGGAAGTCCACCACGAACGCCGGGTTCTGCAGCTCGGGCTGCACCAACTCCGAGAACAACTCGTCGAGCATGCCGCCTGCGCCGGTGCCCTGGCGCGGGTGCAGGTTCAGGCGCGAGATGTGCTTGCCGAGCGTGGCCTCGTCGAGCGCATGGATCGACTCGCCCACCTTCTCGGACACGGCGTCGAGCATGGAGACGCGCGGCCACGGCGGCGTGAAGTCGAGGATGCGGCCGTGGTACGGCACCTGCAGCGTGCCGCAGGCGTGCTGAAGTGCGTCGCACACCAGCTGCTCGGTGAGCGTCATCATGTCGTGCACGTCGGCGAACGCCTGATAGTACTCGAGCAGCGTGAACTCGGGATTGTGCGAGCGGTCCATGCCCTCGTTGCGGAAGTCGCGCGAGAACTCGTATACGCGCTCGAAGCCGCCCACGATGAGGCGCTTGAGATAGAGCTCGTTCGAGACGCGCAGGTACAGGTCGATGTCGAGCGCGTTGTGCTTGGTGATGAACGGCCGCGCGAACGCACCGCCGTACATGGGCTGCAGCACGGGCGTCTCGACCTCGAGGTACTCACGCGCATCGAGGAACGAGCGGATGCGCGAGATGATCGACGCGCGGCGGCGGAACGTCTCGCGCACGTCGAGGTTCACGAACAGGTCGGCGTAGCGCTGGCGGAAGCGCGTCTCGGGATCCGTGAGCCCATGCCACTTCTCGGGCAGCGGCCGGATCGACTTGGCGAGCAACTCCACCGCCTCGGCACGCACGGTGATCTCACCGGTGCGCGTGCGGAACAGCGAGCCCGTGATGCCGACCCAGTCGCCGACCTCGAGCAGCTCGTAGCGCGGGAACGCCTCGCCGAGCACGTCGCTGCGGAAGTAGACCTGGATGCGGCCCGAGCCATCGAGCACATGACCGAAGCCCGCCTTGCCGTGACCGCGCTTGGCCATGAGACGGCCGGCGATCGCCACGCGCTCGCCCGGCTCCTCGGTGACCGCGTCGCCCTTGGCGAGCAGCTCGGTGGCCTGATGCGTGGAGTCGAATCGGTACGCGTACGGCTCACAGCCGAGCGCGCGCCAGTCCTCGATCTTGGCCCGTCGCTGGGCCATCAACTGTCGCAGGGACATGCGCCTTCCGTTGGTGCCGGGCATGCGGGATCGCGTGCCCAGAGGATGCCGCGACAGTAGGGAGCGAGCCAGAGGGCTGTCAACCGTTCGGCATGCGTCAAGACGGTGCTGGAGGCGGTCCGCGCCGCCCCCAGCCCCACTCGCGCGCCGGGTCAGAACCGCATCGCCAGTCCCATGCGCACGCTGCGTCCCTCCTCGTGGACCCGCGGGTCCTGGAGCGGCACCCAGTCCAGCTCGTGGTCGCCGTTGGTGTCCTTGAGGTAGGCGCCTCCCACCCGCCCCGTCTCGGTGTAGTAGATGGCGTAGTCATCGCCACCCGCCAGATTCACGTTGGGGTTGATGCCATCGCCCCACGACAACCCCGCCACGTTGCGGGCATCGAGCAGGTTGCGGGCGTCCGCGAACAGCGTCAGGTCCTGCCCCCAGATGCGCACATAGCGGTCGCCCGACAACGACAGCCGGGACGCCGTCGGCAGCCGGCGCGAGTTCTCGAGCTTCGGGTCGCTCCGGCGGTCATTGCGGAACCGCGGCGTGAACGGCAACCCGGAGCCATAGCTCCACTGCACGTGCATCCCCCATTGGCCCGGGTAGCGGATCGTGCTCTGCAGCGACAGCGTGTGCCGTTGGTCCCAGCGCAACGCGCGCTCGGAGATCGGCAGGTACAACGTGCCGCCATTCACGAACTGTTGCGCCTGCGCCGGATCCGAGGCCACGCCGGTCGCCACCGAGTAGGTGTACGCCGCGTCGGCCGAGAAGTGGTGCGAGAAGCTGCGGGCCAGCGACATCTCGAAACCACGCGCGCTGGCGTAGTCGCCGTTCTCCCACACCGAGATCTGGTTGCCGGCCTCATCGCGGTCGGCCCGCACCGTGAGCAGTCCATAGATGTCGCGGAAGAACACCGAGAACTGACCGTACAGATCCTTGGCGAACAGATGCTGCAACGCGGCCTGATACGACACATCGGTCTCGGGCTCCAGATCGGGATTGCCCTTCGTGCCCACACTGCTCGCGATGCCGCGGTTCTCGAACAACGCCGCCGACGACACCGTCTGGAACGTCCAGCCATAGTGGAAGCTCAGCGCGTCGCGGTCGGACACCGGGTACGACACACCGAGCCGCGGGCTGATCTGGTGCTTGAAGCGCTTGCCGCTCGGCAGATCGCTCATGGCCACCTGCTGCCCCGGCGAGAACACATCGAGGCGCAGGCCGGTCGAGAGCACCAGCCCTTCGAACCGCCACAGGTCGTGCAGGAACGCGCCGCCCTGCGGATAGGCGTTCGCGTAGTCCGAGCGCACCGTGCCGGGCAGCCCGCCCGACTCGCCGTTCGGGAACGTGAGCCCCACGTTCTGCACCGAGTGCCACTGCAGATCGAGTCCCGTCTTCAAGCGATGCTGTCGCCACCGTTCGGTGCTCACGTCACTCTTCCAGGTCCAGGCGCGCGAGTGCGCGTCGGCATAGGTCGGGAAGTCGCCATGCGTGGCGAAGTACGGATTGCCCTCGGTGCCGGTGGTCAGATTGCCGTTCCAGAAGAACGGCGACTGGGTGTCGTACTCCCACGGTTCGCGATCGCCCACACCCTGATGCGTGTCGAACGCGGTCGAGGCCAGCCGGCTGTTGAACACCCAGCTCTTGTTGGGCACGAAGCGGTACGCGAGTAACAGCTGGCGGAAGCGGTCGTCCTGCGTGGGCACGTGGTCGGCGAGGTTCATGGGCGCGTAGCTGGAATCGAGCGCCGTGCTCGACCACGAGCCGTAACGCGGCACGGCGGCGCCGGAGTCATGGAACATCTGCACGTACCCCTTGCGGCTCCACGAGTGCACATAGGGCGTGGAGCGCGCGTGATTCGCGATGCCCTCGAGCGTGAGGTGATGCACGGGGTTCGGCCCCCACGCCAGTTTCCATTGCGTGTTCACGCGGTCGTCCTGCCGGTCACCGAGTTGGATGAAGTCGAGCACCGTGCGGCTCGCATGCGTCTGATTGCTCCGCAGGTAGCCGTCCTGGAACGTGCCCTCGTAGGTCGCGAACCAGCTGAGCCCGTGCAGTGCCAATGGCCCGCCCATGGCGAGCGACAGCCGGTCGTAGCGATCGAACGTCTTGGTGGGATCGCCATAGCGATCGGTATCCCAGCGCACATCCCCTTCGAACTCCTCGCCGCCTTCGCGGGTGACGACGTCGAGCACACCCGAGAGCGCATTGCCGTGCTCCGGGTTCACGCCGCCCGAGACCAGCTCGACACTCGAGACCGCGCCGACCGCCACCTGGGCGTTGCGGCTCCCCAGCACGTCGAAGGCCTCGACCCCGCCGATGAGCACCTTGAGTTCATTGCCTCGCCCGCCGCGCACATGGATCTCGTTGCCGGTGTTCACCACACCGGCGGCCTGACCCGCGATCTCGGTGATCGATGAGGGGCGATAGTCGGTGATCTTCTCGCGGTCCGTCTTGTAGCGCGGGCCGATCTGCTCCGGCCGCACCTCGTTGCGCTTGCCCTGCACCACGATCGGAGCCACGGTCTTGACCGCTCTCTCCTCGCCCAGTTGCAACTCGAGCACGCTCGTCTCGCCCAAGCGGATCTGGACCTTGCCCACGACCGGCGCATGCCCGAGCAGGCTCGCCTCGACCAGGTACTCGCCGGGGGGTAGTCCCTCGAAGCGGAAGCGGCCGAGCGCATCGCTGCGCGTGCCGCGTTTGAGCGCCGGGATCCGGATCTCGGCCAGTTCGATCGGCCGATGATCGTCGCCCTGGACGCGCCCGGTGAGTCCGCCGGCCGGGGCGGTCGCTCCAGGTGGACCCTCCGCATGCAAGAGCGGCGGCGAGGCGGCATGCGCGAGCGTGAGTGCGAGGGCCACCGGTATCAGGTGGATGAGCGCGCGATGGCGCGCATGCGGCAGAGGACCGCGGCAAGGTTGCGATCGCATATCCGAGACTCCCAGACCCCGGTCTGGAGGTTCCCGGTGCTCTCGTCATCCACGGCGCGGACGGATCCCGCAGCCGGGGCGTCACCGCACGGGTTCACTCACGTGCCGAGCGCGGGTGCCCGTGGACCCACCGCGCGGTGGCGTGCTGCGCACACTAGCGAAACGCGAGCGCGACTCCAAGCGGAATCGCGCTCGTTCGGGCGCGCCATCGCGCTCGTTCGGGCGCGCCATCGCAAGTGGTCGCGTCAGCGCGCCCCGACTCCCCCGCGCGTCTGCTGCTCGATTCCCAGCTTGCTGGCCGCAGGATCGATCGCCACGGGGTAGTTGCCCGTGAAGCAGGCGCGGCAGAAGCGCTTCGGTTCGCGCTCGGCGGCCAGCAGTCCGTCAATGGACACGTAGCCCAGCGACTCCACGCCCAGGAACTCGCGGATCTCCTCGATGGTCTTGAGCGCGCCGATCAACTCGCGGCGGCTCGGCGTATCGATGCCGTAGAAGCACGGATGCGTGACCGGTGGCGAGCCCACCCGGAAGTGCACCTCGCGGGCGCCTGCGCGCCGCAGCAATCGCACGAGTTTGCGGCTCGTGGTGCCACGCACGATGGAATCATCCACCACCACGACGCGCTTGCCCTCGAGCACCTCGCGTACCGGGTTGAACTTCACGCGCACGCCGAAGTCGCGTCCGGCCTGGCTCGGCTGGATGAACGTACGGCCCACGTAGTGATTGCGGATCAGGCCCAGTTCGAACGGCACGCCCGACGCCTCGGCGTAGCCGAGCGCGATGGAGTTGCTCGAGTCCGGGACCGCGATCACCACATCGGCCTCGGCCGGATGCTCCTCGGCGAGCCGGCGTCCGATGCGGCGCCGCACGCGATCGACCGTGTCGCCGAACACCACGCTATCGGGTCGCGAGAAGTAGATATGCTCGAAGATGCAGTGCTGTGCGGGTTCGGCGGCCGCGATGGCCCGGCGCGACCGCAGCCCCTGCGGGTCGATCGTGACCATCTCGCCCGGCTCGACCTCGCGCAGCAGCTCCGCGCCCACCAGGTCCAACGCGCAGGTCTCGCTGGCCACCACGTAGCCATCGCCCAGACGGCCGATGCACAGAGGCCGGAAGCCGTGCGGATCGCGCAGCGCGATCACGCTGTGCTCGGTGAGCACCACGATCGAGTACGCGCCCTGCACCTGACGTGCCGCCTCGACCAACGCATCTTCGACCACGTCGGTGCCGGAGAGCGCCATGAGGTGCAGGAACACCTCGGTGTCGAGCGTGGTCTGGAAGATGCTGCCGGACTCCTCGAGCCCCGAGCGCACCTCGCGCGCATTCGTGAGATTGCCGTTGTGTGCCAGCGCCAGCGAGCCGCCGCGATACACCACGCGCAACGGCTGCGTGTTCTCGAGCGTGAGACCACCCGCGGTGGAGTAACGGTTGTGACCGATCGCGAGCGTGCCCGGCACGTGCTCGAGGTCGGCATCGCGATACACGTCGGACACGAGCCCGATGCCCTTGACCACATGGAACCGGCCGTTGTCACACGCCACGACACCCGTGGCCTCCTGACCACGATGCTGCAGCGCGTGCAACCCGAGCGCGGTGATCGCGGCCGCCTGCGGCACGCCGACCGCCGCGAACACGCCGCACTCCTCGTTCCAGCCCTTCAGATGGTGATAGCCGCTCATGAGCGGCCTCCCTTCCGGGCGCGCGGACGCGCCTTGATCCACGGCCACGGCGGCAGCGCGCCCTGCGCCACCGATGCGTCCTGGAAATGCGGATTGCTCAGGAGCCCGTGTGCGCGATCGCGCACCACGGCGAGCGCCTGGGTCATGGCGGCGGCATCGACACCGTCGGCAAAGCCGAGCGCCCACACCAACCCCTCGCGCACCTCGAGCTTGGCTCCGGTCTCGTGCTTCCACCAGCGCTCGGCGGCCGTGCGCCGGTCGAGCGCGCGATCGACGACCAGCACCAGGTGCTCGTGCGCACGGAACGGCGCCGGGTCCTCGGCACTCGCCCGCACCGTGCAACGCTCCTTGGCGGGGTTATAGAACCGCGTCGAGCGATGCAGGAGTGCTGCGACCTCGGTGGGCTCGGGCAACACACCCGCCAGTTCGAACAACCGCACGCGCCGCACCGACACCAACGCCCGCGCCGCCTCGAGCCGGGCACGCGCCACGCTCAACGCGCTCGCGGCCTCCGAGTCCTCGGAGCGCAACTCGATATACGCCTGCATCACCGTCTTGACCCCGGCCACGGCCGTCGTCTCGTCGTGCATGGTCCCCACCTGCGTCATGCGCCCTTCAGGAAGCGCGCCAGTCCGTGGAACACGGCCATCCCCGGTCCGTCATCGAATGCATGACCATCTCGAGCGGCAAGCGCCGAATCACGGCCCCGCCCCCACTCGCCACCCATGCCGCGCGACAGCGCGCCCAACTCCACGGCGCGCTCGGGGTGCGGCATGAGCGCGAGCACGTTACCGCGCGCGTTGCACAGGCCGGCCACCGCGGCGTCCGCGCCATTCGGATTGGCCGGGTACTCGTCGGCCAACTCGCCATCGATGCGGGCATAGCGGAACGGCGTCTGCCCCACATCGGCGAGCGTGGCGAGCGCATCCTTCTTGAGTGACGTGAAGCGGCCCTCACCATGCGCCACGGGCAACGGCAACAGCGTGCCGGGTTCGAGCCCGCGCGTGAACACGCACGCCGACGGTTCGATGCGGCACCACACCCAACGCGTGTGGTAGCCGGTGCGATCCGGCATACGATTGCGCGCGAGCGCGACCTCGACCGTGCCGCCACCGGGCACGAGCCCGGCCTCGACCAGCACCTGCGCGCCATTGCAGATCCCGAGCACCGGCGCACCGGCCTCGGCGCGCTCGGCGAGCGACTCGAGCAAGGGATCCTTGGCCGCGAGCGCACCCGCGCGCACACGGTCCTGATACGAGAAGCCGCCCGGCAGCACATAGGCATCGAACGCCGCCAACTCACGCGCCGGACGCGTCCAGCGGAACACCTCGGCGTCGAGCCCGGCGCGCTCCACTGCAGATCTTCCGCAACGCGGTCCCACGCGCCTCATCGAGTGCGACGCGCTCCCAGGTCACAGTCTCACCGCCGGGTACCCGCACGCGCAGCGCCGGCTGCGCGCTCACGGTCCCGATCGGCCACGCCACGAACGAATGTTCACGCGCGGTCTGCGACAAGCGCGCGAGCCGCTCGAACGGCACCTCGTACACGATCGCGGGCCGCTCGCAGAACAACGCCACCGCCGCGTCGGCCTCGAGTGGCTCGAGATCGAGATCGACCCCGAGCGGCACATCGTCGGGCGAACCCAGCATCATCTCGGTCACCGCCACGGCCAGCCCGCCATCGGACACGTCGTGCGCCGCCACGGCCAGACCGTTCTCGGCGATCGCCACCGCGAGCGTCTGCAGCCGCGCCTCGTCGGCCAGATCGAGTGCCGGCGGCACGCCCGCCTGCTCCTTCAGGATCTCGCGCCGGTACGTGGAACCCTCGAGTCCCTCGCGGTCGGCGCCGATCAGCACGAGCACATGACCCGCGCCACGCAGCCCGATACCGAGCGCATGCCGCACGTCGTGCATCACCCCTGCGCACATCACGATCGGCGACGGCGGGATCGCATCGCTGCCGACCTGGTTGTACAGACTCACGTTGCCGCTCACGAACGGCAGCGCATGGCCCGGTGCAGCGAGCCCACCCAGCGCGCGCGCTGCCTCGCCCAGCCCCTCGATGGTCTCCTCGAGGTCGCCCATGACGAACGGGTCCTCCGGGTGACCGAAGTTGAGGCAGTCGGTGAGCGCCCACGGCCGAGCACCGGTCACGGCCACGTTGCGCGTGGCCTCGGCCACGGCATGTGCGGCGCCGAGCCACGGGTCGCCGGCACACCACGCCGGACTACCGCCCACGGCGAACGCGATGCCGGTCGTGCGCTCCGGATGCACGCGCAACACGCTGGCATCGCCCTCGCCCGCGCGCAGCCACGTGCGGCCCTGCACATCGCCGTCGTAGTGGCGCGTGAGGTGCTCGCGCGAGCCCACGTGCAGGCCCGAGAGCATGCCGAGCAGGGCCTTCTTCAAGTCGGGCGTCTTGCGGCGCGCGCGCGGCGGCGCGACGCGCTCGCGCTTCCGCGAGGCGCGCTCGGCCTTCCGGCCAGTGGTGATCGCATCGACCTCACAGTCGATGAGCGTCTCACCTTGCCACGTGACGGTGTAACGGCGCTCGGGCACCGAATGCCCGATCACGCGCGCACCGGCGCCATGATGCACATCGCCGAGCGCGAACTCCTGCGTGTAGAGGGCACACAGCTCGGCCGCGAACGATTCCGGCACGACCCAGCAGTAGCGCTCCTGCGTCTCGGCGCACAGCAGCACCTCGGGCGGCAGCGGCCGATCCACGCGGTGCGCGTCATCCAGCGTGATCGCCGCGCCACAGCCACCGGCTGCGGCCAGTTCACTCGTGGCGCACGCGATGCCGCCCGCGCCCAGGTCCTTGAACCCGCACGGGATGCCACGCTCGCGCACGCGGCGGAACACCTCGTAGGTCGCCACGTTCAACACGCGCTTCAGGAACGGGTCCGGCAACTGCACGGCACCACGCTGATCCTCTTGACCCAACTCGCCCGATGCGAACGCCGCACCGCCAAAGCCGCTCTCGTCGGTGGGCTTACCGATCAGTACGAACGCCCACGGTCCCGGGCCCTCGGGCACGCGGCTGCGGATCACACCGTTCGCAGG
>JAIOPA010000154.1 GCA_021414165.1 Candidatus Eiseniibacteriota bacterium | reverse complement strand
GAGACGATGGAACGTCTCGCCGAGACCCGGGCCATCGAGCGTGATCACCGCCATGCCGCGTTCTAGGTACGCATCGGCCCAGGCGTGCAGTTCTTCTTTCACGCCATTCGTGCCGTTGAAGATCACCACCACCGGGTGCGGGCCGTCGCCGGCCGGCTGGCGCAGATAGCCGCGCACGAGCCGCTTGCGGAACTCGACCTCGAACATGCGTGCCGGGTGTTCAAAGTGCGGCGCGGCCGCAGCGTAAGCGCGCACGCACTGGCGGTGAAGCTCCTGCTTGCGCGCCGGGTCCATGAACACCACGTATTGCGCAAAGTTGTATGCCGCGCTCGCCCACAACCGGTGCTGTGCACCCTTGGCCAGGTCGCCATCGGCGTCGGCCAGTACGGCGTCGCGTTCGTGCCGGTGCCCGAGGCGTTCCCACTCGTCGGCCCAGCCCTCCAGGCTCGTGATGCGGCCCAGCACGTCGTCGAGATCGGCGGGCGTGATGCCGTTGTTCGTGAACTGCAGCTTGGCCCAGGCCGGCATCTGGCGCGTGAGCCCGAGCCGCAGTGAAAGGCGGACGAAGCCGGGCCGCAGGAGCTGCCCACGCAGCATGTGCGGTACCAGCAGCTCGACTCGTCCACCCTTGACCTGCATCGTGCCCTCGCTCGCGGCGATGGTGCGTCCGGTCTGCCGGCCGGCGCGGTTCGCCGTGTTCTCGCTATAACGATAGGTGCAGCACGCGTGCCATGGGATACCAGACTTCGTATGGCACCTTTGGCGCGTACGTTTGCGACCTGCGAAGGGTCTGGAATCGTGCGCGCTGCAACACGCAACGCAGGCTGCACGGGGCCGCGGGAGCGCACGGCGGGGCCCCGAGGGGGTACCGCGGTCGCATCAGGTGTGGCGCGGGTTCGACAGGACTACGCGAACGCTCGCCCCGCGGTGACGGCCGCGCGGTAGTCCGCCAGCAGCGTGCGCGCCACCGTGCTCACGGGCACCACTGCACCCGCCAGCTCGCGCACCGGCAGCACCTCCTGCACCGAGTTCGTCACGAACACCTCGGCGGCGGCACGCAACGCCTCGCGCGCGACCGGCTGTTCTCGCACCACCATGCCGCGGGCAGCGGCCAGTTCCATGACGATGCGCCGCGTCACACCCGGCAGCACATCGGAGTCTAGTGGGGGCGTGATCAGCTCGCCGTTCGGCAGCACCACGAACAGATTGCTGGCCGCGCCTTCGAGTACTTCGCCCGTCGGGGAGACGAGCAACGCCTCATCGACACCCGCTGCACGAGCTTCCTCGCGCGCGAGATCGTACGCCAACCGGCTGGTGGTCTTGTGCCGCCCCAACCAACCCGGCGCGAACGGCACGCGCGAGAACATGACGCGCGCGCCCAGCGGTCCACCGCTCGCGTCCGTCTGCCGCGTACCCGCCCACAGCCGGCCGCCCATCGCCTCGGCCTCGACCCACGAGCCCGTGCGCACCGGACGTCCGCCGGCCACGCCGCGCGTGACCGTGATCCGCACCACGGCATCGCGCAGCCCCTCGGCCGCCAGCACCGCCGTCACCGCATCGCGCAGCACGGCAGGCCCCGGCGGCACCGGGAACCCCAGCTCGGCCGCCGACAACACCAGCCGCTCCAGATGGCGCTGCCAGGCGAACGGTTCGCCGCCATAGCAGCGCAGCGTTGTGAAGATCGCGCCACCATCGCGCGCCCCACGATCCCACACGCTCAACATGGCGTCCTCGCCACGCACGAGCGTGCCGTTCAACCAGATCATGCGTTCGGGTAACCGTGTGCCGGGAGGAAGGGGGATGCTCATGCGTGCGAGCGTATAAGAAGTGGCGGGCTCCGACTACTCCAGCACCACCAGCTTGCCGCGCGCGTGGTCGGCGCCCGCGCGCACGTCATAGAAGTAGAGCCCCGGCGCCAGGCGCGTCACACTCCACTCCAACCGGTGCACACCGGCTTCCATGCGGGCACCATTCGCCAGCGTGCGCACCCGACGACCGGCCACGTCGAACAATGACGCATCGACCGGCATGGCCACGGGCAACACGAACTCGATCACACCCGCGGTGCGCGCCGGGTTCGGCAGCGCACGTGCGCTGAACAGCCCGGGCTGCAGCTCCAGCTCCGGCGCATCGGTGAGCACCGGCAACGAGCCCGCACCCATGTCGGGGGCGCCGCCGCCGTAACGCACGCCATCGAGCGACGTGTTGATGCCCGTCATCCGCGCCGCGCGGCCCGAGCCCGGGCTGTTGGGCTGCAGCCGCCAGTCGAAGCGCGCGGAGTCCATGTACTGCGGCGAGGCGCGCACGCCGTTCGTCTCCCAGCCCAGCAGCGTCTGCAGCTTGGCGAACGAGTAGGTCTGACCGCTCCACTTGGCCAGTGCCAGCGTGCTCGCGGAATCCACCATGTCGTAGTTGAAGTCGTTGGTGGTCTTGCTGGCCACGTTGGGGCCCCAGATCGTGTAGCCCGAACGCGAGCCGCGCGCCACCATGATGTTGTTGCGGAAGTGCAGGTTCTCGGTGGGCCCACCCGGCGAGCCGTCGAGCGCCCAGCCGCCCACGTTGGAGGCCGTGAGCGTGTTGTGCACGTACCACGTCACCGCCGTGGTGCCCGAGCCCACCTTGATGCCGCCGTCGCGCGTGTTCGCGATCGTGTTGTAGAACACGAACAGCGGACCGGTGTACGTGGGCACCTGCGAGATGCCGTGGCCGCAGTTGCGCAGTGTGTTGCCGAGTAGCAGGGTGTTGATGGCGTGACTCGTGTCGAGTTCGATGCCGTCATCGGTGATCGTGTGGAACGTGTTGTACGCGATCTCGCACTGCGAGCCCCACGTGGAATCACGCGGTCCGCTCACCAGGTCCCCGGGGCCGATGCCCATGCCATTGAACGTGTCGTGGAATGTGTTCGCGATCACGTTCGAGGCGCGCGACAACAACGTGAGCTGGCCGGCGCGCTCCTCGGCGCGGCCCTTGCCCGCGCCATAAGCCATGCGGCCAATGGTGAGCCCGTCGAAGGTGCAGTGCGCGATCGTCACCGAATCGGCGTGTTCGCCCGCATAGTTGTGCACGCTCAGGATCGCGTCCGCGTTGAACCCCACGAAGCGGCAGGAATCCACCACTAACCCGCTCGCCCAACCATGCACGCCGGCCACGATGCCATGGCCGTTGAGTTGCGGGTTCGGGTTCGCCGGGTGCGTGCGGTCGCCACTCGTGCCACCCGCGAAGCGGAACGTGAGGTTCGCGATCCGCCAGTTGCGGCGTTGCACGTCCACGAGCGCATCCAGATAGCCGGTGTGGACGCGCAGCCCGAACGGCGAGCCACCGTTGGCGCGCTTCACGTACAACGTGTCGCGCTGCCAGAACCAACCGGAGCGTTCGCCCTCGTTCGTGGACTCCGGAGTGCCCGCCCACGTGGAGTCCGCGAGCAACCCACGCAACGAGGTCTTCCGGTGCAGATACTCGCCGTGGCCCAGGACCACGAGCTGAACCGAGTCGCCCGGGCTCGAGCCCGGCAATGCGCCCGGCAGATAGGCCGCCCACACGGAGTCGGCGACCGGTGTCCAGGTGAACGGCCGGCCCGGACCGCTGAGTCCCTTCTCGACCCACGGGTTCGCGCCGCAGATGATCGTGCTGTCGGGCGCGCGGCCATCGCCGGCCAGGAAGCGCCGGTCCCCGTCGGTGCCGAAGTCGAGCGAGAGCGCTTCGTGATACTCCCCCGGGCCCACGAACACGCCACCCGCTCGGCCCGCGTTCGGTGAGGCCGCCAGCGCGCGCAGCGCTGCGCCAATGGTGCGCTTGGGTCCGCTCGCGCCACCCACGAAGCGAGGGCTCGTGCCATCCCACGCGTCATTGCCCACGCCCTGGTCGGCGTAGAACACCGGGCCATTGGCACTGGCGGGCTTGATCGCGTCGACCTTCGCGAGCTGCGTGGGCGTGGGGTAGCGCTGCGGGCCATCGCGGCCCTCGACATACCAGTGCACCATGCGGCCGGGCCGTACGAACAGGATGCGGCCTTCGTGGATGCGAGTGCCGGGGCGGCGCACCATGACCATGCCCGTATCGTAGACCGGCCTGTCGGCCCACTTCTGGAAGATCCGCAACACCGCGGAGGAGTCGTCGTCGCCCCACACCGTGGCCTGGATGGCCACGGACGTCAGATTGGGTTCACGACGAACCGTGATCGTCTCGATGCCGGGCCCGGCGAATGCCGGACACGCCATGACCACGCACACGGCGGCCAGCGCGATGCGCCGGCGAAGTCCATCCATGGGTGCTCCTGAGCAAGATGTCGTCGTGGGGACCGGGAGTGTATCGCACTCCAAGGCGCAACGTGCGCCGGATCAACCCAGCTGGATCGGCCCCAGCACGCTCTCCAACGCGCGCTTCACGCCCTCGCCCTTGGTGAGCGACTCGCGGTACTCGGCCTCGGGATCGCTGTCGGCGGTGATGCCTCCGCCCGCGTTCCAGTGCACACCATGACGCGTGGCCACCGCGGTGCGGATCGCGATGTTCCAGTCGGCATCGCCGTCCCAACCCAGCCAACCGATCGCGCCCGTGTACACGTGCCGCCGCACCGGCTCCAGGGACTCCAGGATCTCGATCGCGCGTAGCTTGGGCGCACCGGTGATGGAGCCACCAGGGAAGCAGGCGTGCAGCAACTCGAACGCGTCCACGTCGTCGCGCAACGTGCCGGTGACCGTGCTCGTGAGATGCCACACCTGCGGGAAGCATTCGAGCGCGCACAGCTCGGGCACGCGCACGCTGCCCGTCTCGCACACGCGGCCCAGGTCGTTGCGCAGCACGTCCACGATCATCACGTTCTCGGCACGGTCCTTGGCGCTCCCCAGCAGCTCGGCTGCAAGGGCCCGGTCCGTGGCGTCGTCCGCGCCGCGGGGGCGCGTGCCCTTGATGGGCCGCGTCTCCACGTGGCGGCCACTCACGCGCAGGAACCGCTCGGGGCTCGCGCTGCACACCACGTGGTCATCGAGCACGAGCGTGGCGGCGAACGGCGACGGCGTGTGTGCGCGCATCGCCGCGTCGAGCGCCAGCGCATGGCGGTGCGCGCCGGGCCACTCGAGTGACCAACGCTGCGACAGGTTCGCCTGGAAGATGTCGCCGCGCCGGATCGCCTCGCGCACGTCGTCGACCGCGCGCCGATAGCCCGCGGCCGAGAACGTGCTGCGCGCCAGCCGCGGCACCCTCAGCGGTGCCTCGGGCGCGGGTGCGATCTCGGCCGACTCCAGCTTCATGCGGAAGCTGTCGAGCCGCAGCCGCGCACGCGCGGCACGTTCGTGCTCGGGGGCGGGCAGCCCGCTCGAGAACAACCACGTGCGGCCGCTCACATGATCATGCGCGCCCACCACGTCATAGAGTGCCATCACGAAGTCGGGCAGCCCCACATCGTCGCGCGCCTCGTCGTGCCACTGCTCGAGCCGGCGGCCGAAGTCGTACGCCCAGTAGCCCACCGCGCCGCCCCAGAACGGCACGCCGAGTGCGCGCGCCACGCCGCAGTCACCGGCGGCCGCGGCGGCTGCGCGGAACGTGTCGTAGGCCACCGGCGTGTCGCCGCCATGGAAGCGGGCGAAGGGTGCAGCGCCGAACAGCGTCCAGCGCGCGAGCCCGGGCCGGGTGTCGTCGGCGAGCGATGAGCGCAGCACGAACGCGCCGGGTATACCGGCGAGAGCTTCGAACGGATCGCCGGCGGGGAACACCTCCTCGGCGAGCATCATGTCGGGCGAGATCGAGATCGACATGCGCTCACATTACTCCGGCGCGCCGCGTTGCGACACGACCACCCGCGCACTTTGGAAGGGGCCATCGTTCGATGCAGCCGAACGAGAGCGCAGCCTCACTGCCGGAGTTCGCTGCTGGCACTCGAAAGTTCTTGCAAGTCGAACTGCAAAATCGACTTAGGTCGAGGTTTCGCCGTGGACTCGAGCCCCGCTGCATGACATAGAATTGTATCGCTGCGCCACGTGTCACTGCCTGATGCGCGCGCGGTCTCCCAGCTCCCATACGTCTCTCAGAACGATCACGTGCCCTTCCATCCGTTGCGGCTCTCACCGCGGCGTTGGGTGTGTGCCGGTCTGCCATTCCGCATCTCGTCCTCTCACGGACAGTGCGTGGGCTCTGCCATGCCGTTCGGCCAGACCTGCGCCGCGATCCGACATGCGAAAGGCTCCCCGCCATGCGTCGCACCGCCTTGTTCCTCGCCGCTGGCCTCGCTCTGGCCATGGTCGTTCCAAGCACCGCATCCGCCACCTGTGGCGCCGAGGGTTGTCCGTGCGTGCCCAATGGCCTCTCGGGCAGCCGCTTCTCGTTCGATGTGCGCACGCTCGACGTGACGCAGGACCAGCTCTGGCGCGGTGGCCACGCGGCTTCGCTGCAGAGCGCGATCGGCAGCACCACCGTGCATCATGGGGTGCCGCTGCTCACGCGCACGCGCACCTGGTCGCTCGAGGGCCGCATGCAGGTCAACGACCGTGTGCGGCTGTCGGCGTCGCTGCCGTATCTCGATCGTGAGCACCGGCGCTTCGATGCGCACACGGCGCTCTACGATGAGGCACTCATCCAGTCGTGGCGCTTCAAGGGCCTGGGCGATGCCACCGCGCTCGTGCACATGAAGGCGTACGAACCGTTCGGTGGCCCGCGCGTGAGCGTGCGTGCGGGCGCCAAGCTGCCCACCGGCCGCACGCAGGTGCCGCTCGGCAACGGGCTCATCCCCAGCGAGATCCAGCCCGTGCTGCGCCCGGGCAGTGGCTCGTGGGACCTGATCGCGGGCGCCAGCGTGTCGCAGCGCCTGCCGTGGGAGCCGGTCATGCCGCTCGGCCTCGACGTGCAGCGCCGCTGGAACGGCAAGGGCACCGAGGACTATCGCGCGGGCGATGAACTGCAGGCGAACCTGTCGAGCGGTTGGGTCGTGCGTCCGGGCTTCGCGCTCACCGCGCTCGCCAACTATGCGCAGCATGGTGGCGACTCGTGGACCGCGCCCACCGCGAGCGATCCGTACCGGCATCCCGCACATGGCGGTTCGCGTGGGCTGTACCTCACGCCGGGCGCCAACGTGAGCCTGCCCGGTGGCATGGGCCTGTACGCCGCGTGGCAGAACCGCGTGTGGGGCACCAGCGGCCACGCCGAGGTAGTGGCCCGCAACTACCTGCTGCTCGGGCTGTCGTACTCGCAGCGCAACTAGCCCTGCGGCACCGAACCGGCGCTCGGGTCGTCGCCGGCGACACTCTCCCCGCGCCCCCTGCGCGGAGTCGCCGGAACACCCGGGCGCTGCTCTTTTCAGGGGCGCCGCCCCGGGACCGCGGCCCATGTGGTCGGGGCTCCTGGGCGGGTCGCGGGTCCGCTTGGCGTGGTGGTGGCACTGGCCCCAGCAACAGGGCGCGCTCATGAGGCCACTTGTGTGCTCCGCCGGCCCGGACTCCGCGCGGAGAACCCCTGAATCCACGGCGCTCGAGCATTGTCTATGGACGCCACCAACGGACCATGCCGTAGACTCTCGCTTGGTCGCGCCGGTGTGGCTCCTGCGCGGCGGTGGTGCTGGAACCCCATGTTCAGTCGCTCACTCGTCCCTATAGGCGTCGCGGACACCCCGTGGCGTGAACGCCTGCCGCTCGTGCCCTTGGTGCGTCGATCCCTCGACGCCCGCACAGCGCCCCGCGCGTTCCGCCGCCCGCGATGCGAGAGGCCGCATCTTCTATGCGTCATGCCTAC
>JAIOPA010000108.1 GCA_021414165.1 Candidatus Eiseniibacteriota bacterium | reverse complement strand
TGAAGAACTGTTCGTGGGGCTCAACGAGACCATGCGCGGTTACATCTCGAGCGATTCGGGTGTGGCCGGTATGAACGTGGATGTGTTCAACCTGCGTTCGTACCTGCAGATCGACAACATCACGTTCGATCCCATCGGTGGCGACACCTGCCGTGTGTCCCGCGATGAGGCGCGCCAGAAGACCCATGCCTCCGTCACGCCGCAGTTGCTCGGCAAGCTCAACGCCGGCGCGTTCCTGTGGAACTACCAGGGCCACGCCAATGAGTTCGTGCTCACGCACGAGGACCTGTGGATCAACTCGGGCAACAGCCTGGGCGATGATGCGCAGCGGTTGGCCAACGACAACAAGCCGTTCCTGTTCACGGCGTTCTCGTGCCACGCGAACATGTTCGCGCGCCCCGAGCACCAGTTGAACTCGGCGGTGGGCCCGTGCATCGGCGAGGACCTGCTGGCACTGCCCAATGGCCGTGGCGCCATTGGCAGCTGGGCGTCGACCTGCTACGAGGTCGTGCCGCGCAACACGCGCGACCACATCAACGTGGAACTCATCCGCAGCATGTTCGTGAACCCGCCGCGCGACGAGACGCTGGGTGCCGACGACCGTGGCGCGCGCGTCGTGATGGGCGAGGTCATCCTGTCGGCGCTGTTCCGTTATCTCGGCACGACGCAGGCTTACGCACCCGAGCGCGGTCTGTCGGTGACCTATCTGCTCCTGGGTGATCCCGCTACGCGCATGTCGATCGGTCGGCCGTTCAACCTGGTCACGGCGAATGGTGTGCCGGTCACCGGTACCACGCCGCTGCGCCTGCACACGCCGGGCGACACGCTGCGCCTCGAGGCCGATCTGGTCTCGAACGTGCGGCTCGATAGCCTGGGCGTGTTCCGCAACACCGGTTCGGGTGACGTGGCGGTGGCGAACAGCGAGTTCACCGTGACGCCTTCGTTCCCCGACACCGCGGCCGGCAATGTGAGCGGCGGGCGGCACTTCCGCGTGGTGTACCGCACGTCGCCCGAGGCGCGCACGGCCGACTACACGGTCGTCGCCAAGGACCGCAATGGCCTCGTGCAGCGCACCAGCGTGCGACTGCAGCTCGACGGCGTGCTGCGTTCGTCGGGCGCGCCCATTGCCAACAACGACGAGGTGGCGCCCTCGGCGCAGCTCTCGTTGTTGCTGCTCTCGCCGCGGCCCATCGTGAACCCGGCCTCTGAACTCACCCTTACGCTGAACGGCCAGCCCATCGCGTTCAATGCCACGCCGGTCGCGAGTGACACCACGTCGAGCGGCGCGCACTCGCAGCGCGAGTGGGTGGTCACTTGGGCGCACGCCGACTACGCGATCGACAGCTACGTGCTGGCGCTGTCGGTGAACGCCGGCGGCACGATCACGCGCCGCTTCCAGGTGTC
>JAIOPA010000107.1 GCA_021414165.1 Candidatus Eiseniibacteriota bacterium | reverse complement strand
GTTCATCGACGCGTTCAATCCCACGCTCGCCGACTCCACCACCACGCATCACGGCGGCGTCGTGCCGGGCGTGGGCTGGTTCGACGACGACTACTTGGGCATCGACCAGGGCCCCATCCTGGCGATGATCGAGAACTGGCGCAGCGGGCTCGTGTGGCGCGTCATGCGCGACAACAAGCACCTGAAGCGCGGGCTCACCGCGGCGGGCTTCCGCGGCGGCTGGCTGTCCGGCGGCGGCACGAAGTGACCGCACCCCGCATGCGTTGGGGCTCACTGGCCGCGCTGGCCTGCGTGCTGGCGCTGTCCGGCTGCGCGAACCGCTCGAGCGGCCCCGTGACGCTGCGCATGTGGGCCATGGGCCGCGAGGGCGAGGTGGTGGGCGAGCTGTGCCGCGACTTCGAGGCCGAGCACCCGGGGATCCGCGTGCAGGTCCAGCAGATCCCATGGTCGGCCGCGCACGAGAAGCTGCTCACCGCACACGTCGGCGGTTCGTTGCCCGACGTGGGCCAGTTGGGCAACAGCTGGATCTCGGAGTTCGGCGCGCTCCACGCACTGGCCCCGCTCGATGTGCAGCTGGCCAAGGGCGGCGCCGGGCGCGACGCCTACTTCGGCGGCATCTGGGACACGAACGTGCTCGAGGGCGTCCCGTACGGCCTGCCGTGGTACGTGGACACGCGGTTGCTGTTCTATCGCAAGGACCTGCTGGCGCAGGCCGGCTACTCGAGCATGCCCACGACGTGGGCCGAGTGGGCCGAGTGCATGCGAAAGATCCGTGCGCAGAGCGGGGGCAAGCGCTACGGCATCTTCCTGCCCACCAACGAATGGCTGCAGCCGGTGGTGTTCGGGCTGCAGAGCGGCTCCACGTTGCTCCGAGACGGCAACACGCGCGGTGGATTCCAGACGCCGGAGTTCAAGCGCGCGTTCGGGTTCCTCATGGGGCTCTACCGCGAGGGACTGGCGCCCACGCTCGGGATCAATGAGATCGCGAACATGTACCAGGAGTTCGAGCGCGGCACGTTCGCCATGGTGATCACGGGGCCGTGGAACCTGGGCGAGTTCGCACGCCGCTTGCCGGACTCGCTGCAGGGTGCCTGGGGCACCGCACCGCTGCCGGGGCCCGATGGCCCGGGCGTGTCGTTCGCGGGCGGCTCGTCGCTGGTCATGTACAAGAGCACCAAGCACCCCGAGGAGTCGTGGGCGCTCATGCAGTACCTGTCGCGCCCCGACGTGCAGGTGAAGTTCTGGAAGCTCACGGGCGACCTGCCCGCGCGGCGTGAAGCGTGGGCCGATAGCGGCCTGACCGCTGATGCGCGCACGCGCGCCTTTGGCGAACAGCTCACGCGCACCGCGCCGTGCCCCATGGTGCCGGAGTGGGAGGAGATCGCCACGCGCATCTACGAGCAGGCCGACCGCGCCATTCGCGGCGCCACACCGCCCGATTCCGCGCTCGCCGACCTCGACCGCATCGTGGACCGCATGCTCGAGAAGCGCCGCTGGATCGCGGAACGCAAAGCGCTCACCACCAACACACCTGCGGGAGCTGGGCGATGAGCGAAGCGAAGAGTGTCCAAAGCCGAGGCGCGCGATGAGCGAAAGCGAAGAGGCTCCTAGAATGAGCGAAGCGAAGAGGCTCATACGTGGCGCACCGCTCTCCGGTCGCCAGGCCCGCGCCGGACTCATGTTCGCGCTGCCGAGCGTGGTGCTCATCCTGGTGTTCTTCTTCGGGCCCGTGCTCTACGGGCTCTGGCTCTCGCTCACGGACTTCGACCTGTACGCGATCGGCGATCCGTCCACCGTGCGCTTCGTGGGGATCGGCAACTACGCGCGTGCGCTGACCGACGCCGACGTGTGGAACGCGCTCAAGGTGACGTTGTTCTACGCGTTCGTGGGTGCGCCGTTGTCGGTGGCCGTGTCGCTGGTGGCCGCATTGCTGGTGGACGCGCAGGCCACGCGCATGAAGGCGTTCTTCCGCGTGGTGTACTTCACGCCCGTGGTCACTACGCTCGTGGCCGTGGCCATCGTGTGGCGCTACCTGTACCAGCCGCAGTACGGGCTCGTGAACGCGTTCCTCGCGCACTTCGGCGTGCCGCGCATCGACTGGCTGGGTGATCCGCACTGGGCGCTGCCCAGCATCCTGCTGCTCGCGGTGTGGAAGAACTTCGGCTACAACCTGCTCATCTTCATCGCGGGGCTGCAGAACGTGCCGCGCGAACTGCACGAGGCCGCTCAGCTCGATGGCGCCAATGGCTGGCAGCGGTTCTGGAACATCACGCTGCCCGACCTGGCGCCGGTGTTCCTGTTCATCAGCGTGACCACGGTGATCAACTACTTCCAGTTGTTCGCCGAGCCCTACGT
>JAIOPA010000117.1 GCA_021414165.1 Candidatus Eiseniibacteriota bacterium | reverse complement strand
CGGGTCATGAGGCGTTCGCGCTGCATGACACGTATGGGTTCCCGTTCGAGCTCACCGAGGAGATCGCGGCCTCGCGCAACATCACGGTCGATCGCGACGGCTTCGGCGCGGCCATGGAGGCCCAGCGCGAGCGCGCGCGTGCGGCGAGCCGGTTCCTGCGTGATCCGAATGCCGAGCAGAGGCCTTGGACGAAGCTCACCGACGGTGCGCATTCGGAGTTCCTCGGCTACGACAGCACGCAGGCCACGGGGCTGTCGGTGCGTTTCTGGCGTGAGTCGGGCGAGGATGTGGAAGTCGTGCTCGATCGCACGCCGTGCTACCCGGAGTCGGGTGGTCAGGTGGCCGATCAGGGCTTCCTCGAGGGGCCGGGCGTGCGCGCGGGGCTGTTGTTGGTCTACCGCGAGGGCGATCACATCGTGCATCGCGTGAGCGTCGCGGTGGGGCTCATCAAGGATCTCATCGCGATCGGCGCCAAGGGCCTGGTGAACGCCACGGTCGATCGCGCCAAGCGTCAGGCCACCGAGCGGCACCACACCGCCACGCATCTGCTGCATGCCGCGCTCCGGCGCGTGCTGGGCGAGCATGTGCATCAGGCGGGGTCGATGGTGGCGCCGGACCGGTTGCGCTTTGACTACTCGCACTTCGAGTCGCCGTCGCCGCTGCATGTCACGAGTGTCGAGCAGATCGTGAACGACTGGATCATGGGCAACCAGACCGTGTCGTGGCGCGAGATGCCCATTGCCGAGGCCAAGGCGCAGGGCGCCATGGCGCTGTTCGGTGAGAAGTATGGCGAGCGTGTGCGTATGGTCACGGTCGACGGTGTGGCCGATGCCGGCATCGAGCCGTCACGCGAACTGTGCGGCGGCACGCACGTGAAGCGCACCGGTGACATCGGCCTGTTCGTCATCACCGAGGAGACCGCGGTCGCGAGCGGCGTGCGCCGCATCGAGGCGCTGTGCGGGCCTGCCGCGCGTACGTGGCTGCTCGATTCGCAGGGCACGCTGCTGTCGATCCTCGAGATCCTGCAGACGCCGCAGTTCCGCGCCATTGAGGCCGTGGGCAAGCTCAAGGACGAGATCGCGCAGTTGCGTAAGCAGGTCAATGCCGCGAGCCAGGTGGGGATGGAGTCGCAGCTCGTGCAGTTGGCACAGTCGGCGACCGCCGAGGCGAACGGCCGCTGGGTCGTGGCGCGCATCGACACGCCGTCCGACACGAACACCGTGCGCGATGCGGCCGACAAGCTGCGTGGCGCGATCGGCCGCGGGGCGGCCGTGCTGGCCATCGTGAACGAGGAGAAGTTCTCGTTCCTGGCACTGGTCTCCGATGACCTGGTGGCCGAGAAGAAGCTGCGGGCCGACGAACTCGTGCGCGCGGTCGCGCGGATCACGGGCGGGTCGGGTGGCGGCAAGCCGCATCTGTCGTTGGCCGGAGGCCGCGACATGGGCAAGCTCGACGAAGCGTTGGATCACGCCCGGGAGCAGCTCAAGAAAGCCCTGTCATGAGTTGGAAAGAACTGGCCGCCATGATCATCATGGGGCTGTTCATCATCGTTGGCTTCCTTTGGTACCTGAGGAACAAACATTGAAAGCTCTCGTCCTCGCGGGCGGCCGCGGCACGCGGCTCCGGCCCATCACGCATACGCGGGCCAAGCAGTTGGTGCCTGTCGCGAACAAGCCGGTCCTGGACTATGGCCTCGAGGCGATCGCCGCCGCGGGCATCAAGGAAGTCGGCATCGTCGTGAGCGATCCGCGCGAGCTGCTGCTGCCGGATCACCGCACCGGCGAGCTCATCACCACGCTGGTCAACTCGCAGGCCGAGATCCGCGCGGCCGTGGGCGATGGCTCCAAGTACGGTCTCAAGGTCACGTACATCGAGCAGGAGGCCCCGCTCGGTCTGGCTCACGCGGTCAAGATCTCCGAGGAGTTCATGGCGGGCGATTCGTTCGTCATGTACCTGGGCGACAACCTCATCAAGGACGGCATCGTACCGTTCGTCGAGGAGTTCGAGCGCGAGAAGCCCGAGGCGCAGATCCTGTTGGCCAAGGTCGCGCGCCCCTGGGAGTTCGGTGTCGCCGAGCTCGAGGGCGATCGCGTCGTGCGTCTGGAGGAGAAGCCCAAGCAGCCGCGCAGCGATCTCGCGCTCGTGGGCGTCTACCTGTTCACCAAGACGATCTTCGACGCCGTGCGCGCGATCAAGCCGTCGCCGCGTGGCGAGCTCGAGATCACCGATGCGATCCAGCACCTCATCACCACGGGCCGCAACGTGCGCTCGCACGTCATCCATGGCTGGTGGAAGGACACGGGCCGTGTCGAGGACCTGCTCGAGGCCAACCGCATCGTGCTGGCCGATCTGGTCACCAAGGTCGAGGGCAGCATCGACGCCGCGACCATCGTCGAAGGCCCCGTGCAGATCGGCCCCGGCGCCAAGGTCGAGCGTTCGCATCTGCGCGGACCGCTGGTGATCGGTGCCGGTGCGCATATCACGGACGCCTACATCGGACCGTTCAGCGCGTTGGCCGATGGCGTGAAGATCGAGCGCTGCGAGATCGAGCACTCGATCATCCTGGACCGCAGC
>JAIOPA010000223.1 GCA_021414165.1 Candidatus Eiseniibacteriota bacterium | reverse complement strand
CTTCTGCACGAGCGAGGAACTCGAGAAGCGCCGCGCCGAGCAGTTGGAGCGTGGCGAGGACCCGCGTTACGACGGCCGCTGCCGCGCATTGTCGGCCGATGAGCGCGCGGCCCGCATGGCGGCGGGCGCACGCCCCGCGCTGCGCTTCGCCAAACCCGAGGCCGACGAGGAAGTGGCGTGGGACGACATCGTGCGCGGCCGCGTCTCGTTCCAGAGCGCGGTGCTCGATGACTTCGTGCTGGTGCGTGGCGATGGTCTGCCCACCTATAACTTCGCGTGCGTCGTCGACGATGTCACCATGCGGATCACGCATGTGATCCGCGGCGACGATCACATCTCGAACACGCCGCGCCAGCTGCTCATCTATCGCGCGCTGGCGGCCGCCGAGCCGGTGTTCGCGCACGCCAGCATGATCCTGGGTCCGGACGGCAAGCGGCTTTCCAAGCGCCACGGTGCCACGAGCGTTTGGCGACATGGGGATCCTGCCCGAGGGCATGGTGAACTTCCTGGCGCTGCTGGGCTGGGCGCTCGATGGCAAGACGGAGCTGTTCACGCTCGCCGAGCTCGAGCAGGTGTTCGCGCTCGAGCGCGTGAACCCGAATCCTGCCGTGTTCGACACGCAGAAGCTGGAGTGGGTGAACGCGCAGCATCTCAAGATGCTCGCAGAGCCCGACCGGGTGGCGCGCGTTCTCAAGTTCCTGGCCGCGCAGGGTCACGACCTGAGCGCGCGCGGGGACGCGTGGTGCACGGCGTTCGTGCGCGCGCTCGGCGATCGCGTGCGCACGCTGGCCGATGCGGTCGACGTGGGCGCGTTCGTGCTGCAGGCCGAGCCCGCCATGACCAGCGAAGCGTGGGACGAGCTGGCGCAGAAGGCGGGCGCGGGGCCGCGCCTGCTGGCCCTGGCGGCCAAGCTCGCGGCGGTGCCGGACTGGACGCTCGAGGCGGTGGAAGCCGCCACCCGCGGGCTCGCCACCGAGCTGGGCGTGAAGGCGGGCGAGGTCATTGCGCCGGCGCGCGTGGCGCTCACGGGGCGCAAGGCCGCTCCGGGCATCTTCGAGGTGATCTGGCTGGTGGGACGCGACGTGGCGGTGCGCCGTCTGGAGACGGTCGCGGCGCGCTGGCAGGCCGAATCGCCGCTGGCAGCAGGGGCTTAGCGGGTCTGGGGCAGGAGGTCGTGTGGGCCTCGACTTGCACGACCGGGGGAGAGAGTTTATTGTCCCCGCCCTCGACTGCCCGGTAGTGTAACGGTAGCACGACAGGTTCTGGCCCTGTTAGTCGAGGTTCGAATCCTTGCCGGGCAGCCAGTCTCGTAAATGTGGCGCTATCGTCTAGGGGTCTAGGACGGATGGTTCTCAGCCATCAGACCGGGGTTCGAATCCCCGTAGCGCTACCAACTTCATCGGGCGGCGCCCCCGTTTGGGCGCCCCGCGCGGAGGTCCGATGAACCTCCGCAAGGCACCTCGCACGCTGGTCCTCACGGCCGGATATGTGGCGATGGTGCATGCGGCCGCAGCGTTGGCGCTCAGCTTCCGCTATGACGGCCGCATCCCGCCCGAGGCGCTCTCGGCCTGGGCCACGATCGCGCTGGCCTGGACGGCACTCTCGCTCGTCGCGTTCTGGGTCACGGGGCTCTACCACAGCCTGTGGCGCTACGCCGGGACCGCGACCGCGTTCCTGCTGGTGCGGGGCATCGTGCTCTCGGCTGCGGCCTGGGGCGTGCTGGCGGCCACGCTGGGCGGTGGCCGGCTGCCGTGGCTGCTCACGCCACTCATCGCGCTCCTTCAGCTCGTTCTGCTCGGGAGTGCTCGTCTCGGTTGGCGGCTGTGGCGCGAGCGCCAGTTGGGCGCACGTGGCGGCCGGGTGGTGCGCACGCTGGTCATCGGTGCCGACCATGCGGCTGTCGGGCTGGTGCAGGAGATGCGGCGCGGGCGCACCGGCGACGAGAGCCTGGAGCCGGTCGCGTTCGTCGATGTCGATCCGCGTCTCACCGGACACCTGGTCGAAGGCCTCAAGGTGCTGGGCACGCTCGCCGATCTGCCGCGCGTCCTGGCCGAGCTCAAGCCCGAGGTGGCGGTGGTGGCGAATCCCGAGCTGCCGGGCCGCGACGTGCGCGCCGTGGCGGCGGCTTGCGAGGCCGCAGGCGTGCGACTACGCACCATGCCCGCCATGAGCGAGCTCAAGCCCGGCAGCCGCATGTCGCTGGCGCGGCTGCGCGACGTGCGGCTCGAGGACCTGCTGGGGCGCGCGCCCGTGCCCGCGGCCGATCTGGAACTGGGCTCGTTCCTGCGCGGCCAGCGCGTGCTGGTGACCGGTGCCGGCGGCTCGATCGGTTCCGAGTTGGCGCGGCAGGTGTCGCGTTACGAACCCGCCTCGCTCGTGTTGCTCGATCACGCCGAGAACGGTCTGTACTTCACGCAGCGCGAACTCGGTGCAGCGTTGCCCACGCTGCCGATCGAGGCCGTGCTCGCCGATCTGCGCGATCGGGTCGCGGTGGAGCAGGTGTTCGTGCAGCACCGGCCGCAGATCGTGCTGCATGCCGCGGCGCACAAGCACGTGCCACTGCTGGAGGACGCGCCACGCGAGGGCGTGCTCAACAACGTGGTGAGCACGCGGCAGTTGGTCGAGGCCGGCATCCGCCATGGCATCGCGCACTTCGTGCTCATCTCGAGCGACAAGGCCGTGCACCCGAGCAGCGTCATGGGGGCCACGAAGCGCGTGTGCGAGCGCATCGTGCAGGCCGCCTCGACACTCGGGAAGGGCGTGTTCTGCGCCGTTCGCTTCGGCAACGTGCTCGGCACTGATGGCTCCGTGGTGCCGCTGTTCCAGCGCCAGTTGGAGCGCGGCGGTCCGCTCACCGTGACGCACCCCGACGTGACGCGCTACTTCATGACGATTCCCGAGGCCGTGCGGCTGGTGCTGCAGGCCGCCGCACTGGGCCAGAACGGCGAGGTCTACCTGCTCGACATGGGCGAGCCGGTCAAGGTGGTGGATCTGGCGCGCCAGATGATCAAGCTGGCCGGGCTGCGCGAGGGTGAGGACATCGACCTCGTGTTCACGGGGCTGCGCCCGGGCGAGAAGTTGCACGAGGAGTTGCACTCGCGCGCCGAGGGCGCCCGCATGACGCGCCGCGAGCGCATCATGGCGTGGAACCTGGCGCCCGAGGACGAGCCCGCGTTGCGTGAGCAGGTCGCGCGCCTCGAGCAGATCGCGCAGGCCGGCGACCGTGCCGCG
>JAIOPA010000222.1 GCA_021414165.1 Candidatus Eiseniibacteriota bacterium | reverse complement strand
GCGCCCCGCGCTCGTACACGGGCGAGGACACGGTGGAGTTCTCGTGTCATGGCGGCAGCGTGCCGGCGCGCCGCGTGCTGGCGGCGTTGATCGCCGCGGGCGCGCGCCTGGCGGGCCCGGGCGAGTACACGCTGCGCGCCTTCCTGCGCGGCCGGCTCGACCTGGCACAGGCCGAAGCCGTGGCCGACCTGGTGCACGCCGAGACCGAGAGCGCGGGCGACCTGGCGTTGGCGCAGCTGAGTGGCGCGTTGTCGGTGCGGCTCGCGGCGATCGAGGAGCGCATCGTGGACGCGGCGGCCGAGGTCGAGGCGCGCGTGGACTTTGCCGAGGACGTGGGTGGTATTGAAACGCCACCGCATGTGCGCGCAGCGATCGCGGCCGTGCTGTTGGAGCTCGATGGCCTGCTGGCCGGTGCGCCGTGGGCGCGCGCGGTGCGCGAAGGCGTGCGCGTGCCCATGGTGGGGCGGCCGAATGCTGGCAAGTCGAGCCTGTTCAACGCGCTCCTGGGTGAAGACCGCGCCAGCGTCACGCCGGAGCCCGGCACGACACGCGATCGCGTGAGTGAGCGGATCGAGGTGGCGGGTGTGGCGGTCACGCTGTCCGACACGGCCGGCGTGCGCGTGGCGCGCAATCCGGTGGAGGCCATGGGTGTGGCGCGCGCATTGGGCGCGCTCGAGGGCGCGGCACTGGTGCTGTGGGTGGTCGATGGTACGCAGCCTTACGAGCCCGACGACGACCTGCTGTTGGGTGCGCTCGCGGGCAAGCGCGTGCTCTTGGCGCTCACCAAGTCGGATCTGCTGGATCCCGCGCACGCACCGGTGACCGAGGACGAGCTGTGCGCGCTCATCCCGGGCAGCGAGACGCGCGCGGTGCGCGTGTCGAACGTGACCGGGGCCGGGCTCGCCGAACTGCGCGAGGCGTTCGCGGGCTTGTTGGGTGCGGCGGGCTCGGGTGGATTGGCCGCGGCGGTGTCGAACCCGCGCCACACCGATGCGTTGTCGCGCGCACGCGAGGCGTTGCGCCGCGCCGACGAGCAGGCGGCGACGGGTGCTCCGGGTGAGATCGTGGCGCTCGAGTTGCGCGAGGCGTTGTCGGCGGTGGGCGAAGTCACGGGCAAGGGCGCGAGTGGCGAGTTGTTGGACCGCATCTTCGCGCGCTTCTGCATCGGCAAGTGATGCGCACGCCCCCCGAGGAGTCGTCGGCCCACTTCGCCCCGTCGCCGGGCGCGCCGGCGAGCGCGCTGCCCGCGCATGCCATGGGTGCCGCCACGCGCGCCGGCACGTTCGACGTAGTCGTGGTGGGCGCGGGTCACGCGGGCTGCGAGGCGGCGCACGCAGCGGCGCGCATGGGGCTGTCGGTCGCGTTGGTCACGGTGCAGGTGACCGACACCGCCAAGATGTCGTGCAACCCCGCCATCGGTGGCGTGGCCAAGGGCCACATGGTGCGCGAGCTCGACGCACTGGGCGGCGTGATGGGGTTGGTGACGGATCGCGCGGGCATCCAGTTCAAGATGCTCAATCGCGGCCGCGGCCCGGCGGTGTGGTCGCCGCGCGCGCAGTGCGACAAGGCGCAGTACTCGGCCGAGATGCTGAAGCTGTTGGGCGCGCTCCCCACGCTGATGTTCGTGGAGGGCGTGGCGCAGCGCGTGCGGGTGACGAACGGCCGTGCGAGCGGACTCGAGCTGACCGATGGCCGCGTGCTGGTATCCAGCGCGGTGGTGATCACGCCGGGCACGTTCCTGAACGGTGTGCTGCATCTGGGCGAGCGTCAGCTGGCGGGTGGCCGGCTGGGTGAGCATGCGGCGCGCGCGCTGTCGGAGTGCCTGGCCGAGCTGGGCTTTGAGCGCGGCCGGCTCAAGACGGGCACGCCGCCGCGGCTGCATCGCGACTCGATCGACTATGCCGTGCTCAAGGTGGCGCCGGGCGATGACGTGCCCGAGGCGTTCTCGCACTGGACCGAACGGCTCGACGTGCAGCAGGTGGACTGCTGGGCCACGCACACCAATGCCGCCACGCACGACGTGATCCGCCGCAACATGGGCCGCTCGCCGCTCTACTCGGGGGCGATCACCGGCAGTGGCCCGCGTTACTGCCCGTCGCTCGAGGACAAGGTGGTCAAGTTCCCCGAGCGCGAGCAGCACCACATCTTCCTGGAGCCCGAGGGGTGCACGGCCGACGAGATCTACGTGAACGGCGTGTCGACCAGCATGCCCGAGGACGTACAGCTCGAGTTCATTCGCACGATTCGCGGCCTTGAGCGCGCCACGATGCTGCGCCCGGGCTACGCGGTGGAGTACGACTTCGTGCTGCCGCACCAGCTGGACGCCACGCTGCAGAGCCGCGCGACGCCGGGCCTGTGGCTGGCGGGGCAGATCTGCGGCACGTCGGGCTATGAAGAGGCGGCGGCCCAGGGCTTCGTGGCGGGCGTGAACGCGGCGCGCAGCGTGCGCGGCGAGACGGCGTTCGTGCTGCGGCGCGATGAGGCGTACATGGGCGTGCTGGTCGACGATCTGGTCACGCGCGAGCACCGCGAGCCCTACCGCATGTTCACGTCGGCGGCCGAGCACCGGCTGCTGTTGCGCGCCGACAACTGCGACGAGCGCCTGGCGGCCACGGGCCATGCACTGGGCCTGCTCACCGATGCGCAGCTCGAGCGCTCGCGTGCGCGCTGGGCGGCGGTCGACGCCGAGCAGGTCAGGCTGTCGCGGGTCTCGGTCACGGTGCCGGCGCTGCCGTCGGGGGTGCGCTCGATGCGGGCGATCGAGTGGTTGGCGCGCCCGGAGTCACGCTACGAAGAGTTGGCCGGCTTGGGTGTGGAGCGGGTACTGCCGCGCGAACTGTGGGAGCCGCTCGAGGTGCGCGTGCGCTATCGCGGCTACATCGAGCGGCAGGAGAAGACGGCTGCCGCTGCGGCGTCGCTGGAGCGTGTGCGTCTGCCCGATGGCCTGTGGAGCGAACCGCTCACAGGACTGTCGATCGAGGCGGTCGAGAAGCTGCGGCGCTGGCGGCCGGCCAGCGTGGGCGCGGCCTCGCGCATCGCGGGCGTGTCGCCCTCGGATGTGGCCATGCTGTTGGTGTACGCCAAGCGGTTCGCGTCCGGGAAGTCCGAGAGCACGGGCGTCGACGCGTAGATCACCGCAGCGCGTGGTAACGCGTTGGCGCGCAACGCGTGGATCGCGCGTTCATTCTTCGCGGTGTGATCCGGTCATTCGCGTTCGTCTGAGTCGCTCGCCGTGTGGATGACCGTGTGGACTGCGCGCGCGTGTGCGGGCAAGCGATTGCAGATCCGTGCGTTGCTGGTCTGTGCATGGATCGGCGCGACATCCTGGAGATCGCGCGTTCGATCGGTTCGTGCGCACGCCGCTGCCCTGCGCGGCCCGGGCCTGTGCGGTGCGGATCGGGCGGGGAATCGCGATCGCGCTGCAGCTGACGGTTCGACAATGGCTTATGTGGATAAGACGTGGATTACTTTGCGGGGGGGCCTGTGCGCGTGGCGGGCGGGCGGCAAGGATGACGCGCCAATTGTGAGTGACGTATTGGCAATGGTTTAGCCCGGATCGTGGCCCTCGGGGAGTGCCCTGGGGGCGGATCGGGGTGCCGAGCGCCCCTGACGCTCGCGCCGGGTGGCGCGAGCGGGTATGGTGCGCGGCCATGAGAAGACCGAACGACGATGAGAAGAGGCCCCGATCGGGCGACGCTCCGCGCGGCCGTGCGGGTGCCGATGGCCCCGCGAAGCGCACCGGAGCAGGTGCGGGGCGCGCCGATGGCGCTCGCCGCGGTGCTCCGCGGCCCAGCCGTCCGGGCCCGGCTCGAACCGGCGGCGGCACGGGATTCCCGCGCTCCGGCGACGGCGGACCGGGTGCGAGTGGTCCGCGCTCGGGTGGCATGCGTTCAGGCGCTCCTCGTGGTGGCCCGGGCTTCTCTCGTTCAGGTGATGGTCCGCCCCGCCGCACGGGCGTGGGCCTGGGAGGACCGCGACGAGAGTTCGGTGCGACCAGCGAGGGCGTGAAGCCGCGCCGCCGCACGTCGCCCTCGACACAGCGCGGCCCGGCGCCGATCCGCACGCAGCGCAAGGTAGAGCTGCGCGCGAACGGACCGAAGATCGCTCCCGAGAAGTTGCTCGCGCGCATGCCGTGGTCGTCGCTCCGGCCGCTATTGGCGGGTAGCGACAGCGACCGCGAGCTGGCGATCGCCCGGCTGCGCACGTTCGGACTCGAGCTGTTGCGCTGGAACCAGGGCGTGTCGAACCTGGTCTCGCATGACGACGAACTGCGCCTGGTGGACCGGCACATCGCCGAATCGCTGGCCGGTGTCGCCATTCTTAACAAGCTGGGCTGCAAGGAGATAGTCGATTTCGGTTCGGGCGGTGGATTCCCCGCTCTGCCGTTGGCGTTGGCGGGCGTGGGTAAGCACTGGACGCTCGTGGAGTCGCGCCGCAACAAGACGTTGTTCCTGCGCCGCGCGCTCCAGGAGTTGGGCGCCGGCCAGATCGATGTGGTCACGGCTCGGCTCGAGTCCGTGATCGCGGATGACCCGGAATCGCTGCGCTGCGATGGCTTCACGTCGCGCGCCACCATGAAGGCCGCCCCCACACTGGTCATGGCGGCGCAGATCGTGGAGCCGGGCGGCTTTGCGGTGTTGTGGAAGGGCAGCGGCGTGACCGAGGAACTGGCCGCCGATGAGTCGTGGCAGGAGTCGTGGAACGTGCCGGTCGTGCATCCGATCGCAGATGGCCCGAACTCGATTCTGGTATTCGAAAGAAAGAAATAGCTTTAGCTTGTTTTGAAGTGCTCTGTTCCACGTGGAACATCGGTCTTGTTGGCGTGGAACGTTGTTGGTAGGTTGCGGGGCCTCGATCCCGTGCTGTTGTTTGGCCGGATCGCCAGCCTCACGGGTGGTCTCCGACCCCCTCTCATGTGCCTGCAGTGCCGGAAGCGCCCGCGCCGACTCGCGGGCGACCGGCCTGCCCTGGCGCACGACTGAACATTCGCAGTCAACGCCCGCCACGCACGGGCCGCCCGGGTTGTCGTGTATGGCCAGGGCAAGGAGCGGTCCCGCCAGGGATCGGTAGACTCGAGCATGGGACGCATCATCGCGATCGCCAGCCAGAAGGGCGGCGTCGGCAAGACCACCACCGCGATCAATCTCGGCGCCTGCCTCGCGCAGGAGAGCCGCCGCGTGCTCTTGGTGGACATGGACCCGCAGGGCAACGCGACCAGCGGTGTCGGTGTGAATGGCAATGACCAGCGGAACACGAGCTACGAGGTCTTGATCGGCCAGGCAGAGGCGAAGGACGCCATCATGCCCACCGCGCTGGCCTCGCTCGACGTTCTTCCCACCGGACAGCGCCTCTCGGGCGCCGAAGTCGAGCTGGTGGGCATGATGGCGCGCGAGACGCGCCTGAAGACGGTCCTCGCCAAGGTCCGGGACGAGTACGACTACATCCTCATCGATAGCCCGCCTTCTCTGGGCCTGCTCACGGTGAACTCGCTCACGACCTCGGACTCGGTGATCATCCCCCTGCAGTGCGAGTATCTGGCACTCGAGGGGCTGACCCAGCTCATCACGGCCATCCGGCTGGTCCAGGACCACCTGAACCCGGCCCTGCGCATCGAGGGTGTGCTGCTCACGATGTTCGATGCCCGGCTCAGCCTGTCCAAGCAGGTTGCGGACGAAGCCCGTAAGTTCTTCTCTGACAGGGTTTACAAGACAGTGATTCCGCGCAATGTGCGCCTGAGTGAGGCGCCTTCGTTCGGCAAGCCCATCGTTCTCTATGACCCGCACAGCTCCGGCGCCGAAAGCTACCGTGAGCTTGCGAGGGAGGTCCTCGGCCATGACTAAGAGAGTGCTCGGACGTGGGCTCGAGGCGTTGATCTCGGGTGACACGGCCACTATCGCCTCGGAAGGACGTCAGGCAGTGCAGGCTGGCGTGCAGGAGCTGGAGATCGAGAAGATCTCGCCCAATCCCTTCCAGCCGCGCACGCGGTTCGATGAGACGGCGCTCCGAGAGCTGAGCGACTCCATCAAGACCTCGGGTGTGCTGCAGCCGCTGCTCGTGCGCCGCGTGGGCGGTGGCGAGTACCAGTTGGTCGCCGGCGAGCGCCGACTGCGCGCTTCGCACCTGGCCGGACTGGTCAAGGTGCCCGTGCTGGTGAAGGAGTACGACGACCGCGCCATGATGGAGTTGGCGCTGATCGAGAACATCCAGCGCGAGGATCTGAATCCGATCGATGAGGCCAAGGCCTATCACGCGCTCATCGAGAAGGTCGGGCTCACCCACGAACAGCTCTCGGAGCGCGTCGGCAAGCAGCGCACCACGATCACCAATGCCCTTCGCCTGCTGGCGCTTCCGCCAGAAGTGATGGATATGGTTTCACGTGGAACATTGACCGGTGGCCACGCCCGCGCGCTGCTGTCGCTCGAGGCCAAGGGCGATCAGCTCGCCGCCGCACGGTACGTGTCGAGCAAGGGCTTCTCGGTGCGTCGCACCGAGGCCTTCGTGAAGCGCAAGACCCGCACAGCGACCTCGCGGCCCAACAAGGCCAAGCTCGAGGGACTCGGCGTGTGGGAGACCAAGCTCCAGCAGCACTTCGCGACCCAGGTCGTGATCACGCCCGGTCGCAAGGGCGGCAAGGTCGAGTTCGAGTTCTATGGGCAGGAGGATCTGGAGCGACTGCTCGAGGCCTGGGGCGTCATGTAGTCCATGGCGCGCGAAGCCGGTCATGCGGGCCGGCATCGTGGTCCAGGGATCACTCCATAGAACGTAGAGATTCTGACTGGCATTAAAGCGCGACCGATGCGAGAGTATCGCCGAGAGCCGCGCTGGGCGCGGTCGGGAGCGCTGTCGCCTACTCCCGGCAGGATCCCGAGCGAGGCAAGACAGGATTCCACAGCGACTTGCGCGTTTTCGCGTAATGCGTTGTGTAGCTTTGATTTGAAGCTGTCGTGGCGCGCGAGGTTCCGCCCCGGCATGATGGACACCACAGGGAGGTGGACATGCTCAAGTTCCGTTCGAGCCCGCAGGTCGAGGCTCCGCCCGAAGCGAACACCGTGATCGGTGTGAACTCCTCGCTGCGCGGCACGCTCATGGTGAGCGGCACGCTGCGGATCGATGGCGAGTTCGAAGGCGACATCTTGAACTGCGAGCGCATCGAGATCGGCGAGCACGGCATCCTGCGCGCCGACGTCGAGGTGAAGGAAGCGCTCGTGCAGGGCCGCGTGTACGGCAACATCCGCGCGCTCGGCAACATCGAGATGAAGTCCGGTGCACGCATCGAGGGCGATGTGGCCGCGATGACCGTGGCCATGGAGCAGGGCGTCCACTTCACGGGACGCTGCACCATGCTCGAGTCCGGCTCCGAATCCGTCGAGATGGGTGGCGCACCGCCCGCGCGCTCGCGCTAGCTCGGTGCACCCGAAGTCCATGGGCGAGCCGCGGCATTTGCATGCCCGGCGAGTCGTGAGGCCGTGCACCCGCCGCGCGCGGCAGATAGTGCGCGTTGCAGGTCGTTGCCCATGAGCACATCCGTTCACGCCGTAGAGCAGAAAGTGCGCGGACGCTGGCTGGTGTTCCTGGCCACCGTGTTCTGGGGCACCACCGCCACACTCGCGCGCAGCGTGTTCCGCGATGCCGGCGTCGATCCGCTCATGGTGGTCGAGTTGCGTCTGGTGATCGCGGCCACCGGCCTACTGGTGTGGATGCTCATCCGCGACCGGCGCCTGCTGCGAGTCGACCTCAAGGACCTGCCCTACCTGCTCGTGCTCGGCGTCGCTGGCGTGGCCGCCGTGCAGGGCAGCTACTACTACGCGATCGCCAAGCTCGGCGTGGGGCCCGCGATCCTGCTGCAGTATCTAGCGCCCTCGCTCATCGTGGTGTGGGACTTCATGCGCGGAGTGAAGCCGCGCGCGAGCATGGTGGCCGCCGTGATCCTGGCGCTCGCAGGCACAGCGTTGCTGGTGAGCAACATGGCGTCCGGCGCCAGCGGGGCCTCGCTGTTCGATCGCGCGATCGGTTTCGCCTCGGCCATCATCTTTGCGTTCTACGTGCTGTACTCCAAGCGCGGTCTTGCGCGCTACGCACCCGAGACGCTGCTCTTCTATACGTTCGTGATCGCCGCCATCGCCTGGGCCGTGGTGATCCCGCCGCAGCGCATCATGGCCATGCACTTCGATGGCAGCCTGTGGTTCCGCTTCGTGCTGCTCGGGCTGTTCTCGACGCTCGTGCCGTTCCGGTGCTTCTACTCCGGGCTGCGCCGATTGCCCGCGGCCGAAGCCGGCATCATCGCCACCGCCGAACCCGTGGTCGCGATCATCGCGGCCGGCGTGTTCCTGGGCGAGTCGCTCGCACTCCTGCAGTACGCCGGTGCCGCGTTGGTGATCGCAGCCGCTGTGCTCGCGACCCGCGAGCACCCCGAGACCGCTCCGGGCCGCGCCGACGTGAACTGAGTCCGCGCTCGCATGAGTCCGGGGGCGAGCGATCAGGCGAGCAGGTCAGGTGGGTCCCCTGAAGCATCCACGCGGGCCGACATGGACCGGACCACCCGGAGAGTGTTGCGCGCCAACACACCACGCTTGAACGAGAGTGTGCGATTCCACGTGGTCACTATTCACGGGTTGAGTCGTTATCCGGATGGGCGCATCTGAAAGCAGAACATTCCCGCCCTCCAGGAGACTCCCCATGAAGGCACGCCGCTCGCGTCTCGACGTGATGGCCACTGCGCCCTCACCCCAGGCTCTACCGCTCCAGATCCTCTCCGTTGCCGACCTGCCGACCCGCTTCGGCGAGTTCAGGGTCGTCGCGTTCACACCCGACGAGCACGGCGATGACCACGTCGCCATCGTGCGTGGCAAGGTCCGCGGCATGAGTGATGTGCCCATGCGCATCCATTCCGAATGCCTCACCGGCGACGTGCTCGGCTCATTGCGCTGCGACTGTCGCGACCAGCTCACCACCGCGCTGGAGCAGCTGGGCGGCGAACCCTTCGGTGCGCTGCTCTACCTGCGCCAGGAAGGTCGCGGCATCGGACTGGGCAACAAGATCCGCGCCTATGCCCTACAGGACTGCGGCCACGACACCGTCGAGGCCAATCACATGCTGGGCTTTGGCGACGACGAGCGCGACTATCGCGTGGCCGTGGACATGGTGCATGCGCTCGGGATCGAGAGCGTGAAGCTCATGACCAACAACCCGCGCAAGCTCGAGGGCCTGCGTCAGCATGGCGTGCCCGTGAGCGGACGCCTGCCGTTGATCATGGCGCCCAACCGGCACAACGCGAGCTATCTGCTCACCAAGCAGCAGCGCTCGGGACACCTGTTGGCGATGAGTGAGTCCAAGGCCAACGCCGTCATGGGCAAGCTCACCGACGACCTGCGTCCGGCGGCCGGGGCCTGAAGCCCGGCTGCGGTCGTGAGGCACACAAGCGAGCCGCGCGAAGTACGAAGGCCCGCTGCGCCGACGGTCGATGACCGGGAGCACAGCGGGCCTGCTTTGTACCGAGGAGGCATTCACAGCGTGAGTCACCGCACAGGTGGATGGCTCGATGAGGTGCAGGCGGTGCTCAAGCTGTGAAGCAACTTCTGTCGGTCGCGACGACCAAGGTGTGTATCCGCGATGCGCGTCGCGACCGACCGGATGTGATCAGCTGGCGGCGGCCCAGTCCTCGCGCTCGTTGAGCTCGCCCTGCGGCAGGTCGAGTTCGAACAGCGAACGGTGCGTGCTCTTGAGGCGGTCGCTCACCCGCTCCACGCGCAGCGGGCTCACCGTCTCGACCGCATAGCGCTCGTCCCACACCAGGTTGCCGCGCAGCCACACACGCAGCTCGGGGAACTTCTCGAGCAGCGCCATGGTGGTGCGGCCCTTGAGTTCGCGCACTGCGCTCGCCACGCTCTGCGCCGGCTTGAGACCGAACAGCACGTGCACGTGATCGGTGCCGGCCACGACCTCGACCAGACCGAAGTCGCGGTCTTCGCACGCCGTGCGCACGAGCGCATGGATCGCATCGATGTGCCGCTGCTTCAACACCGGACGACGTCCCCGCGTGCTCCACGTGACGAGATAGTGGAGCTGACTGCGATAGAGGGGCTCCCAACGCTGCATGAGAGCCTGCTGGACCGGGAGAGCCAGATTCGTTTCCACGGTGATTCCTCCTGCGGGGACCAGTGAACAAATGTGCAACTGAGGGGTGAAGAAAAACGGGAGCGCGAACGCTCCCGTTGGAGACGACGAGTTACTTGCCGCGGCCGATGACGCTGCGGATGACTCCGCGCACGGTGCCGAGGATGCGGAAGTCGGCATCGGGCGTGACGACGATGGGATCGTACTTCTCGTTGGCGGCGATGAGTTCGATGCGATCGCCATGCGGCTGGTAGTACTTGACCGTGGCCTCGGACTCGAGGCACGCCACGACGATCTCGCCCGCGCGCGCGGTGTCCTGCTTCTGCACGATGACGTAATCGCCCTGGAGGATGCCGGCGTCGATCATGCTGTCGCCGCGCACCGCGAGCGCGAACAGGTTCTCGGTCTGGCCGAACATGTCGCCGATATCGAGGGTGCCGTTCCAGTTCTCTTCCGCGTTGATCGGCGAGCCGGCTGCGACCGTACCGAGCAGCGGGATGCCCGCAGTGGCGGTGGCCGTGTCGGTGGACGGTCCGATGCCTCGGGAGATGCCGCCCGTGCGGGTGATGTGCCCCGCCTTCTCGAGCAGATTGAGGTAGTACCGGACGCCGTTCGTGGAGGAGATCTCGAACTGCCGGCCGATCTCACGGATCGTCGGCGCTGAGCCGTTCTCGCGGCGGTAGCGCTGGATGAAGGAGTAGATCTCTCGGGCGCGTTCGTTGAGCATCTCGAGTTCCTTCTCGGAGGGGATCTGCTACTACGGGCCAACCACGGGAATGACCCTACTGCACAGGCGTGCACCGTGTCAACACTATAAATGTGTGCAGTAGCCCGGCGCTCCCTGGCCTGGTCGGGTGTGTCCAGCACCCGACGTCGATGACGGGCAGAGGTCGACACGATGGGTGCCCGGGTGAGCGGGGCTCAGCGGAGGATCCCACAGGATCCAAGGATTCCAGCCCTTCTCCGGCCTGACCAAGGGACCGAGCGTCGTTGGCCCCGGGGTTGCTCTAGTGAATCCCCGGAGCCGCAACGCTCCAGCCGCCACCTGGCGACGGACTGGCCGACCTCCCGGAGGTCGCAATCGGGGGCCGACCCGAGGGAACGTCCAGGCCGCGCCGGGCGGCGGAGAGTCACCGGAGCTTCTGGGCCTCGCCGTCACGACACATGCGAACGAGGCTCCGCATCACGAGGAACACACGCAATACCGTGGACCCGACGGCAGCCGCGGGCAGCGGAGGGGATCGTTCATCGGGGGCCGATCACCTGAAGCGCCGCGCGCGTTGACCGCCGGGTCCGCGGGAAAACACAAGGGGTGGGCCATGACGGCCCACCCCTTCGTGTTGTTGTCGCGTCGCGTCGAGCGATGCGTGGACGCTAGCGCGTGACCGTGATGCCCAGATTGAACGAGCGCGGCAGCCCCGGCTCGAGGTAGCGCAACGGGCCACCCGGCGTATCGCTGATCGGATTGATGAACACCGAAGCGATGTGTTCCTTGTCGAGCAGGTTGTGGCCCGACACGAACGCACGCACCTTCGCGCCGTTCAGGCGAGCCGTGTAGTCGATCGAGGCGTTCACGAGCCCATAGCCGAACGTCGCGGCCGAGTTCGCATCGTCGGCGAACACCTTGCTCATACCCTCGGTGCTCACATCAACGCCCACGCCCTGCGGCAACGACACGCGCGCACCCGCGGTCCACGAGACCTTGGGCAGACCCGGCATGTCCTTGCCGCCGAAGTCGCCCAGGTCGTTCACGTAGTCCACGTACTCGTTCTTCGACAGGTTGCCCGTGCCGCGCAGCGCGAGCCGGTCGTTCACGCGCCAGTTCAAGCCCGCTTCAAAGCCCTGGCGGCGCGACTTGCCGGCGGTGAAGAAGTACGCGCCACCGGCGAACGGCACGATGTCGTTGTCGGTGTCGATCTGGAAGAGCGCGGCGTCGTAGCGCCACGCGCCGAGACTGTTGGTGATGGAGCCTCGCGCGCCGATCTCATAGGTGCGCGAGTGCATCGCCTTGAGGAACGGATTGAACGACGTGGTCACATCGAACGGCGGCGGCGGGTCGATCTCGTTGAACGCCGGTGCCTCCACACCACCACCCAATGCCGCGAACACCGTGTGCGCGCCCGAGAACAGGCTCACGCTCACCTTGGGCGTGAGCCGCGTGAAGCGCTTCTGTGCATCGAGCGCCGGCGTGATGAAGTCCTCGGAGATGTACCAGAGGTTGTCGTAGCGCAGGGCGCCCTGCACCGCCCAGTGGTCGTTGAACGTGAACGACTGCTGCACGAAGCCACCCGTGCTGTAAGCGCCCTCGCGCTTGTTGGCGCGGATCGTGGTGCCGCGCGTGCCATCGGGCAGCACGTTCCAGAACAGGATGCTGCCGTCCTGCAGCGCCTGGTCCGCGCCTGCCGAGGTGCGGCCCACCAGCCCGTCACGGAACGTGTGTTCCAGACTCCACACGGCATTGCCGCCCACATGCATGCGTGTGAAGTCGCGATACCGCGCACGCTCCGAACGCTGCAACGCCTTGGGTTCGGCGAACAGGCTCACGGACAGGTCCTGATGCTCGGTGAACGCGTGCTCGAGCGTGGCGGCCATGCGACCAATGCGATTGAAGCGGCGTTCATCGCGCGCCACATAGGCCGGGCCTGCCGCCTGCGGATCGGCCGCGAGTTCAGCGCCCGTGAGCGGCCCCGGGAACCGGATCAGGTTGTTGGCGAAGTCACTGATGAGCGTGAGCCGGTCGTTGTTGTTCTCGCTCAGCGGCACCATGAAGCGCGCGTGCAACTGCGCCGACTTGCTGTTGCTATGCTGGCGCCAGCCGTCGTAGGTGGTGTTGCTGCCCGACAGCACGCCACGGCCGCGGCCGGCGGTGAACCCGAACGTGACCTGGTCGCGGCGCAGACCGAACGAGCCGCCTGACTCCTCCACGCGCACGAAGCCCTTGTCGAAGTCGAGGTTCGTGCGCAGGTTCACGACACCGCCCGAGGCGTTGCCGTACTGCGCCGACACGTTGCTGCGGGCGACCTCGACCTGATCGACCGTACCCACATCCACGAGATCGAGACTCGTGCGGCCATCGGGCTCGGACACCGGGATGCCGTCGGACAACACCCGGATGCCGCGCATGCTGCCGGCGTTCGAGCGCTCACCATTTCCGCGCGCACCGTAGCCGCGGATGGTGATGCGCACGTCCTGCGCACCGCCGCGGCTCTGCACGAGCACGCCAGGCACTCCGCCCAGCAGGTCGTCCAGGCCGATCGCGCGGCCATTCGCGAACTGCGACTTGTTCACCACGCTCACCGAAGCCGGAGTGCGCTGCAGCGACTCGCGCACACGCGAGCCACTCACGACGATCTCCTTCATGGGCACGACGAGCGTATCGGTCTTGCTGCTGGCCTGGTTGCTGGCCATGAGCAGTGAAACGAGCAAGCTGTTGAACACTGGAGGTACTCCCGGTTGAGAAACGAACGCACGCAGCACGTGTGCGCGGCACACGTGCAAGAAGTGGAGTCGTGGCGTCTCGGGAGTGGATCAGTTGCGGAGCGGGGTGCTCCGGGGCGGCGCAAAGGCGCGCGCGCGGGGCAATGCCGTGCGGGACTCGGTGAGCTCGCGGGTGGACCGCGGTGCGGGTGCGGGCGGCGCAACCGCAGGCGTCGGGTCGGTGGGCAGCGCGCTGTACTGCGCAACGCTCGGGGTCAGGCTGGGGGCATCGTTCAGCCCATGTGAGCGCGGCGCAGCGGATTGCTCGCCCACGTTCCACCATTCATCGGCATCGCGTGATGGCGCGGGGCTCGCCACGTGGCTCGCGGTCGTGATCGACAGCGCGAATGAACCGCCCTCGTGTTCCTCGTGGTCGCGGCCATAACGCAGTCGCACGCGCGCCGCGCCCGAGAGTCCGGCGGGCACGGTCCACACGAAGCGGCCCTCGCGCGCCTCGAGCTCGGGCGAGATGCGTAGCCAGCGACCGCCATCGAGCGACAACTCGAGCTCGACTTCATGGGTGCCGGCCGGAAGTTGAGACCACTCGATCACCAGCTCGTCGCCAGCACTCACCCGATCGGCCGAGGCGCGCAGCACCGGCATGGCCCAGGCCGCGAGCGGCGAGAGCATGCACAGGAGCACCAGCAGGATCGGGGGTAGGCGGCGCATGGGTCGCACATGGGACCACAGCCGGGGGCCGCTGCCAACGCAAGTCTGGCTAGCGGGCGGCCGGGGGGCGAGCGCGGGCTGGGCCAGTGGGCCACCGGGCCCCCGGGGCGGAGAGGCCCCGCCAGAAACAGCGGCGCGCCAGCTCGCGTGAGCGAACTGGCGCGTGGGTGGGAGCCGCTGCAGACGGCGGGAAGCCGGGGGACTTCCCTTTTAGTGCCGCCCTCTCTCTGGAAGGACCCGGACTAGAGGTGCTTCTTCTCTCTACTTACCGAAGCCTCTCACAGCTTCGGCTGCCTACTAGACAAGTGCGGGATACCCCCGCCTAGATACATGTGGCATCACATTTTGTGCGAAGTTCACCCCCACCGAACGGCGTGCGCCTGTGGGTGAACGAAAACCGGTCCTCAGGTCGGAAAACCGCCCTGCCGATGACTCAGAGGACCTCTCCGGTCGGAGAATCTCGTGCATCGAACGTACTGCCTGCGAACTGGGCGATCGGTCGCGCATTCTCTGAACGGATTCCAGCACCGTCGATGTGCCGCCCCCGCGGCCGGACATCTTCTTACAGGAGCGCCTTCAATGCTGAGCCCCCGCTTCCCTCGCCGATCCGCCCTTGCCGCATTCGCCGTCGGGGTCACGTTGACCGGATCGTTGCTCGCCTGGGCCATGCCGGTGCACGCCGAGACCGAGGCCGAGCGAGAACGCGAGCGCGAGGAAGGGCGCGAGCGTCCCATGCCGCTGCCCGCAGCCGGCACCGTGCTGCCCACTCACAAGG
>JAIOPA010000116.1 GCA_021414165.1 Candidatus Eiseniibacteriota bacterium | reverse complement strand
CGGCCGGGATCGATCGCAACAGCATGAAGCTCGAGCGTGGTGACGCCGACGGTTGGCTGCGCGGCGGCGCACTCGGTGACCGGCGCTCGGGCGTGGGCGTGCTGGGACCGCGTGGCGATCACGTGTGGTTCCTGGACGCCGCGCGTATCCGTGGCGCGCACACGTTGCGTGCTGCTTATGCACAGCGCGGAGCGGCCAACACGACGCGGCGCGATGACCGCTTCGTGGATCTGGTGGGCGGCTTCCGTCCGCCCTATCTGGGCTTCGAGGAGGCCGCACGCGGCGAGAGCGGCACGTTCGCGTGGGAGTGGGCGCACGGGGTGCGTCATGCGAGCGCGCGCTTCCGCCGCAGTCACGACCACCGCGAGTCGTTCGAGGCCCCGTTCGAGAACGCGCTGTTCGTGTTCGCGGAGCGCGAGGCCCAGGAGAACGGCGCCACGTTCGATTGGGGCACACGCACCGGCGGGCACGAGACCGGCATGCGGTTGGAGTTCACGCAGGCCCAGGTGGAGCGCAGCGCCGACTTCCTCAATACGCTCACGGCGAGCGATCGCAAGCAGCGCACCGCGTGGCTCGCGGCACGGCATGCGAGGCCGCTGGCGGGTGGCCAACTCGAGGCGCAGGCGGGAGTGGGCTACCAGAGCGCGCCCGATGTGCGCGCGGAGCGCTTGCAGGCAGCGCCCTCGATCGAGTGGTCGCGCGGGCAGGGTGTGCGCCGGTTGCGGCTGCATGCCGGCCGCATCGTGACGCCGGTGTGGAGTGACCTGGCGCCCAACACCAACAGCTTCACGCAGGACGCGTGGGTCGCGGGGCTCGAGACGGGCGTGGGCGATGACTCGCGCCGCTGGCTCAAGGTGGGTGCGCTCGGCACCAGCGCCGGCGCTGCCGCGCAGATGGTGCGATTCCCGGTGCGCGACATCTCGCTGCGGTATGGCTGGCTCCCGAGCTCGAAGCGCACGAATGACGTCATGGGCACGTTCGAGACCGGCGTGCAGCGTGGCCCGATCCGGCTCGAGGCCTCGGGCTTCGCGCGCGTGCGGCCGCGAGTGGCCTTCGAGACACAGAGCGATCCGGCGGTCGGGGCACGTGCCGCCGTGCAGGCAGGTTTCCGGCTGTTCAAGGGTGATCTTGGCGTGACGCTGCGCGTGGAGGGTGGCTACATCGGCGAACGCGAGTTCGCGGCACTGCCAGAGTTCTTCGTGCCGCCGACCACGTTGCCCGGCCACATGACCTTCGACGGTCTGGCCATGATCGACCTGGGTGATGCGCGCATCGGTGTGCGCGCGCTCACGCTCGAGGACGAGCAGTGGCCCGAGGTCTGGGCAGATCCGTCGGCCGCCTTCCCGGGCAAGCCGGCGATCGGGGCGGGGCGTCAGATCCGCTTCGAGGTCGCCTGGCCGTTCTTCAACTAGCGCGGCTGCCGGCCCCGGATCCCGAGGGGGCAGCGCCGCACGAGTGAGACTCGCCCCCGCGAGAGGTGTCTGGCGTGGCGGGACTGACCGACGCCGAGTGGCGGGGGGCACGGGTGCTGGCCGTGCTGCTGGTGCTCGGCACGCTGCACGACCTGTGGGACGCCCGGCACCCGCGCCGGAGTGAGCCCCTGGCCGGAGGCCCGGTCGCAGCCGCGGAAGCCACGCCCGCGGGGCCGCCCACCGCCATGCCCGGGCCGGCCAGCCCGCCGGCCGGCGCCCCGGTCCCGATGGACCTCAACCGGGCGGATGCCCGCGCCCTCGATGCGCTGCCCGGGATCGGTCCCGTGCTCGCCCAGCGCATCGTCGAGCACCGCCAGCGGCATGGCCCGTTCCGGCGGATCGACGAACTGCTCGCGGTCCCGGGCATCGGTCCGCGGCTGCTGGAGCGGTTGCGGCCGCGACTGTTGGAGCCCGCCGCCGCGCGGTGAGTCCGCGGGCCGGCCCGCGGTTGGCGTGGGGGACCGTGCAGATCGCCATGGCAGGGATTGCAGGCCGCCCGGTACCGGAAAGAGGTGCCGTGCCGCCATGGCAGGGATTGCAGGCCGCCCGGTACCGGAAAGAGGTGCCGTGCGGAATTCACTTCAAGGTCGCAATGCTCCCGCCCGATAACGACTGCGAGCGCGCTTCCGACATGCAGTCAGCGCGATTGCTGCCTTGCCGTCTGCACGGCACACACATTGCCTGCGAGAACGCGTTCCTGCGCCTCGCGGACCGTACGACCGGGGCTTCCAACCACCGCACGGGCACACCATTCGGGGATCGACGTGGTCGAAGACCTCAGCCAGAAACTCCTCCAGGCCCACCTCGTCGACGAGGGTGCCCTCACGAAGGCGGCGCTCCAGCAGAAGACTGCTGGCGGCACGCTGACGGGCAACCTTGTGAAGATCGGGGCGATCTCCGAGGAGCAGCTGCTCGACTTCCTGTCGAAGCTGTACGGCTGCCCCGCACTGGACCTCAAGGGTTTCGAGCCCGACCCGGCGCTCACGCGCCTGCTGCCCGGCGACGTGGCCAGCAAGTTCATGGCGCTGCCGGTCTCCAAGAGCGGCCGCAAGCTCGTCGTGGCCATGGCGAACCCGTCGAACATCTTCGCGCTCGACGACATCAAGTTCATCACGGGCTACGAGGTCGAGCCGCGCGTCGCCTCGGACGTGGCGATCAAGAAGGCGCTCGACCGCGCTTACGATTCGGCCGGCACCATGGCCGACGTCATGAAGAACTTCGAGGACGACCTCGCGGTCGTTGAAGAGGAGGAGCCCAACGAGGGTGATGGCGTCGGCCAGATGGATGAGGCCCCCATCGTCAAGTTGGTGAACTCGCTCATCGCCGATGCCGTGCGCAAGGGCGCCTCGGATATCCACATCGAGCCGTACGAGAAGACGATGCGCGTGCGGTTCCGCATCGATGGCGCGCTGCAGGAGATGATGGCGCCGCCGTACAAGTTCAAGGCCGCGATCACGTCGCGCCTCAAGATCATGGCCGATCTGGATATCGCCGAGCGCCGCGTGCCGCAGGACGGCCGCATCAAGATCAAGGTCGTCAACAAGACCATCGATCTGCGCGTGAACTCGCTGCCCACGATCTTCGGCGAGAAGATCGTCATGCGAATCCTCGACAAGACGAACCTGAACATCGACCTCGAGAAGCTGGGCTTCGAGCCCAAGTCGATGAAGGACTTCCTCGCCTCGATCCTGACTCCGTACGGCATGGTGCTCGTGACCGGTCCGACCGGCTCGGGCAAGACCACCACGCTGTACTCGGCGCTGTCGCGCGTGAACCAGCCCACGGTGAACGTGATGACGGCCGAGGACCCGGTCGAGTACAACCTCGACGGCATCAATCAGGTGCTCGTCAACGATGGCGTGGGCCTGTCGTTCTCCGCGGCGCTCAAGGCATTCCTGCGCCAGGACCCGAACATCATCATGGTCGGTGAGATCCGTGATATCGACACGGCCTCCATCGCCACGAAGGCCGCACTCACGGGCCACTTGGTGCTCTCGACGCTGCACACGAACGATGCGCCTAGCGCGATCGGCCGGCTCATCGACATGGGCATCGAGCCGTTCCTCGTGGCCTCGTCGCTCAACCTGATCCTCGCCCAGCGCCTCGTGCGCAAGG
>JAIOPA010000221.1 GCA_021414165.1 Candidatus Eiseniibacteriota bacterium | reverse complement strand
GTCTTGTTGCCATTGCCGCCCACCTGCAGCACGTCGTCGAGCCAGTTGATGCTCTCGGCCCACGACAGGTACAGGCGGCCACGGTTCGGGCCCTGGCTGCGGTCGGCCGCGATGCTCGCGAACTGGATACCGGTGTTGCGGTTGAAGCCCGGCGTACCGGTACCGAAGTTGGTGTAGATCGTCTGGATCGTGGCCGGCGCGCCGAACGTGTTGCCGTTGTCGTTCGAGCTGCAGAGCCGGTAGAAGTCCTGCTCCTGCTGGCCGATCAGGTAGTACATCACGTGCACACGGCCGGTGCCGTCGACCACGGGCCGCGCGGCCTGCACCCAGCCGTTCTCGCTGCTGTTGTTGAGCGACAGCATCTGCGGCGTCGAGAACGTGGTGAGTCCGGAATCCGCGTACTGGTACTCGATGCGCGACAGGCCCGACGGGAAGCGCGTGTAGGACAGGTGCACACGGTTCGTGACCGAGTCGGCCACGATCCATTCCTTGTCGATGAAGTCGGTGGCGGCCGACACGCCGCGCACGATCGCAGGCGCACCCCACGTGAACGTGTTGCCGTTCCAGCGGCCCTTGATGATCGCCACACCGCTGCGCGCGCCGTTCACGTCGTTGAAGTCACACAGGCCGGCGTAGTACACCGCGCCGGACTTCTCGTTCACGGTGAGCACCGGGTCACTGGTCCAGGTGAAGCCCGTCACGCCGGTCGCGTGCGGCAACGTGCCCCGGTCGGTCCAGGTGAGCCCGCCGTCGGTCGAGGTGGCCCAGCCCTGCGTGTCCGAGAACGTCTGGAAGCCCTGGCCATCGTTCCACGCGGCCACCAACCGATCGCCGACGGCCGCGATCGCGGACTCGCTCTGGCCGGAATCACCGATGTCGCCATTGCGGTTGTTGATCAACACGTTCGCCGGCGGTGTGAACGCGCGCGCACCGAACGGCTGCTGGCGGCGCGCGGGCGACGTGAACTCCGTGGCCGGGATCACGAGGTCGTCGGGACGCGCGGGACGCGCATGATCACCGCCACGCTTCTTGAGCTTCGACCTGGCGCCCGGCTTGGCCGCGAGCTTGCGCTCACGCGCCAGCTTCTTGAGCCCTTCGATCCGCTGCTCACGAGCCTCGCGATGTTCATAGCGCTCTTCGGCCATGCGCTTCGCCAACGCCATCTTCCACGGGTGTGGACGAGGCGCGGCATCTTCGGCATGGACGTACGCGGGAAGCAGCGTGAGCGCGAGTGCAGCGGCCATGAGCCGTGCAGCAAGGCGAGGAAGCGGGGTCATGCGGGAGGATCTCCTCTCGGGGCCATCCGGGGCACCAAAATCGTATCGCACGTAGCAAGCGATGTCGCTGGAAACCTTCAACTTAGGGCTACTTGGCCACCCCCCAGGGGGCGATCATGATTGCAAGCAGCACGATGTAGAGCAGCAACTGCACCATGTTCGCCATACGCCAACGTCCCAGCTCCTTGGACCAGCCGGCCGGCTCGCCCGAACCGCCGCGTGCGGCGGCATCGGCGCTGGCGTGGGCCAAAGCACCCAGCGCGCCCGAGGCCGGGATCTCGATCACCAGCGTGATGAGCACGAGTAGTGCCCAGAGCCCGTTGGCCGCCATGAACAGGGGCGTGTCCTTCATGCGATAGCCCAGCTGCATGGCGAGCAGGTTGCCCACGATGCCCGTGCCCAACAGCATCGGCAGCGCGATCATGGCCGACAGCGTGCGGTTCACACCGAACAGCGTGGCACGCGCGCTCCAGTCCTTGGCGCGCTTGGCCTGCATGGTGTTCCAGTGCGCGCCGAACACCGCGGCGAACCAGGCGAACGCGAACAGCAGATGCAGGTAGTGGAACACGACAGGCATGACGGATCCCTCCGGTTGGGAAGACGTGGTGCGGCCACACTCTCCGTGCGCGGCTCAGAGTCCCACGCAGTGTAGGACGAACCCGCGGCAAGGGCACGCGCGCGCGGCCGTCATGCTCCCAAGGGCGCACGCGGTCGCGCGTGCGCAGCGGTGGCTACATCACGCGGACGCGGAACGTCACGCTGCCGCTGCCGCCGGGGGCGAGCGAGCCCACCAGCGTCCACGCCACCGTTCCGGCAGCGCCACTCGCGGGCTGTGCGCTGAGCGTGCAGCCGGAGATACCCGAGCCGGTCGTGGCACAGCTGGCTGAATCGAACGTGGTCCACGGCGGGGTGGCGTCGCGGATCACGATGTTCGAGAGCGGCACGGTACCGGGGTTCGTGTAGGTGATCGTATACACGAGGAACGAGCCCGGCGCGGCGGTGGCGCGATCGACCGCCTTGGTGATCACGAGTCCATTCGCGAGTGTGATCGTGGTCACATCGTCGAGCGCATGCGTGGCGTTGAGTGCCGGGCTCGCGCCCTGATACGTGAAGCTCGCGCTCAGCGTGGCTTGTTCGCGCGCCCCGGCGGGGGCCCCGAGCGGCGCCAGGTGTCTGGCGATCACGCACAACTGATCCCCGGCCGAGAGCGCGAGTGATGCCGGCAGCGGTGGTTCGCCCACG